>CADDZN010000266.1 GCA_902812375.1 bacterium
GTGGGACGATCGAGGACGTAGTATTCGTGCGACGCACGCGTGAGAAGAGCGCGGAGCTCCGCGGCGCGGCTATGCTGTTGCTCGCTGGCCTTGTGCGGTTGCTGCTGGTCGGGGCGGCGATCCTGGGGTGGTTGCTTCTGTTTGCTTGACCGGCTTCTCGGCATCCTCTGGATCGTTTCCTTTGCTCTCGGTATGTGCGTTAAACTCGGCGCCGTCGAAGCGAATCACCTTGTTCCGACCCGTCTCCTTCGCGACGTACAGAGCGTCATCCGCCGCCCTCACCAGTTCTTCCTGGTCCCTCACCTTGGGGTGGGGCGCCCCGGCGACACCGCAGCTCATGGTGCGGTGGAGCGTGCCACCCTCATATGAAAATGTATGACGCTCCACCTTCTCCCGCAGCCGCTCCGCGAAGGTGACCGCCGCGTCGAGAACAGTGCCCGGAAGAATGAGCAGGAATTCCTCGCCGCCGTACCTGCCAACCCGGTCGATCTCACGCGCTTCTCCTTTGAGGATCTGAGCGAACTCCTTGAGCACGGCGTCTCCCGCGAGATGCCCATAGTTGTCGTTCACGCTCTTGAACTTGTCGATGTCGCACATCACCAGAGCGATCGGCTCGTGGAGTCGCACCGAGTGACTCCATACCTCCTTCAGCCTGTCCTCGAGCGATCGCCTGTTCTCGATTCCGGTAAGACCATCGGTCAGGGAGATCATCTTGAGCTTTTCGTTCAGATCGGTGAGCTCCGACTCTTTTCTCGTCAGCTTGCTCTCGAGATCCTTGATGCGGAGCATTGCTTTGACGTGCGCCTCGAGCTCCGCGAAGTTGATCGGCTTCGTGATGTAGTCGTCCGCACCAGCATCGAGCCCCTCGACCTTGTTCTCGGTCGAGTCGAGCGCCGTCTGCATGATCACCGGAATGAACGGCAGATCCTTGTTGGCCTTGAGGCGCCGAACCACCTCCATTCCATCCATCTTCGGCATCATCACATCGAGGAGAATCAGGTCCGGCACGACCTTCTGCGCGATCTCGAGAGCAGTCAAGCCGTCGTTCGCCCCGAACACCTCGTAGCCGCGTGCCTCGAGACGCGCGCGGAGCAGCTCGACGTTGTCCTCGTGATCGTCTACGACCAGAATCTTGTAGCGGGGCTTATGCTCCATTGTTTTTGCCGAGGAATCTCTGCACCTCCGCGACTACCGCCCTCGGCTCACATGGTTTAGCCAGATAGCCATCGCAGCCAACCTCCATCGCTTTCTCACGATCAGATGCGAGAGCGTGCGCCGTCAGCGCAATGATGGGAATCTGCTTGGTGGATGGGTCATGCTTCAGTACCTGGGTTGCTTCCCAGCCGTCGATGATAGGGATGGAGATATCCATCAGAATCAGATCGGGCTTTTCTGACCGTGCTTTGGCGATGCCTTCCTCGCCATTCAGTGCCTCGGTTACCTCGTAACCGAAGTGCTTCAGAATGGTGGAATAAACGATCCTGTTGTCCTCGTTGTCTTCCACCAACAATACCATTTTACCTGAACTGCTCATTCAGTATCCTCGCACGGCTATTGCTGGGTACGCCTTTAGGGCAAATTTCTTACCACCCGCTGAGCAACGCCTTTCATGTTTAATTCTGCCGACCCTTCCAGGACCGAGTCCGCGATCCCGAAAGTCCCTCCGCCGGGCTCTATTCCCCAGCCAAAAGACGATGGTTTGCCTCGCGAAATGGTCCCCGACTGGAACAACATCGGCCTGTTTACGGCGGGCATCGCGGTTGGCGCAGTACTCGGCGCTGCCGTCGCTCTTTTGTTTGCCCCTGCGAGTGGAGAGGAAATCCGCCACAACCTGCGGCGCCGGGCGAGGCGGGAACGCGACGATTACGAAGATGTCTGGGGTGAGCTGGCGGAGGAGCTCGAGCGAGCCGCCTCCGAGAAAGAGGAAGAGCTCGCTTCGACCACGAGCTCCTGACCCCCGCCTTCGCGTGAGGGCTCGGCCTCACGCGGTTATCCCTTTCGCAGCTCCGCGTCAGCCTCCGCCTTGTATTGACGGTCGTTGTAGTCCCTGTTCGGCATCCTCATCACCGTCTGATACTCCGCTCGCGCTTTGGCCTTTTCTCCCGTGTCGCGGTACACACCGGCGAGATCCAGATGATGAACGATGCGGTCCGGCTCGTTGGCCACGGATTCCTCCATGTAGCGCCGCGCCTCCGCCCAGTTCGCGGTATTGAAGATCTGCCCGCCGAGGAAATTCTTGGCGATTGCCCGCGTGAATCCGTTCAGTCGCATCACCTCGGCGTTCCACATTCCCATCACGTGCAGGCAGCCGGCGTGTTTCGGATTGATCTTCAGACACTCCAGCGCCTGATTTCGCACATCCTTCGCGTACTTGATGCGCGAGCGCGGGCTCTGGGTGAGCGCGTTCTTGCCCAGCGCGCGAGCGAGGCTGAAATGTCCCTCGGCGTCGCCCGGGTTCACTTCGACCGCGGTTCTGGCATATCGCTCCGCGAGCTTGAACTCGGCTTCCCGTTTTTCGTCGTTCCGCTCGGCTGCACCGAGATCGACCGCCGATCGTGATGCTTTCCACAGCGCCTCGTAGTTCCTCGGGTCCAGCTTGATCGCTTCCTCGTAGTGCGCGAGCGCGGCGGGAGCGTTCATTGCGACATATTCTTTGTCGCCGAGCGCGATGTGATCAGCCGCGGTCTGGGCGCCGGCGACTGACGCAACGAGCAACATTCCAATCGACAGATACCGGGAAGCACGCATTTGAGCTCCAATTGCAATGAGACGGTGACATGATTCCGACTCGAGGAAATACACCGGCCGGGAATAAATGATCGTACCGCGACTTATCGAGCGCAAACGGAATGGCGAGCCCCTCGAGGCTTCGGAGCTCAGAGAACTGGTTCTGGAGCACGCTGCCGGACGGGTGCCGGACTATCAGATGGCCGCGCTCTTGATGGCGATCTATTTCCGCGGGCTCGATCGCACGGAGATGAACGCGCTTATGGACGCAATGCTTGATAGCGGCAAGCGTCTCGATCTCTCGCGGCTGAAAACTCCGCGCGTCGACAAGCATTCCACGGGCGGCGTTGGCGACAAGGTATCGCTGGTGCTCGCGCCACTCATTGCATCGCTCGGCATCGCGGTGCCGATGATGTCCGGCCGCGGTCTTGGTCATACGGGCGGAACGCTGGACAAGCTGGAGTCGATTCCAGGGTTCAGGACCTCGCTTACGCTCGGTGAAGCGGAGAAGCAGATCGCTGAGATTGGGTGCGCGATGCTGGGGCAGAGCCAGGAGATCGTGCCGGCAGACAGAAAACTTTACGCGCTCCGCGATGCGACCGCGACAGTAGAAGTAATTCCATTGATTGCGGCCAGCATCATGAGCAAAAAGATCGCGGAATCGCTGAGCGGACTGGTGCTCGACATCAAGCGCGGCCCGGGCTCGTTTCTGCCGGAGCTGGCCGACGAAATCCGGTTAGCGGAAGCGATGATCGACTTGGGCGCTCAGCACGCGTGTCCGGTGGTGGCTCTCGTGACGGCGATGGACCGGCCGCTCGGGTATGCATGCGGCAACGCGCTGGAGGTGGCGGAGGCGATCGAGGTGCTCAACGGTGGCGGACCACAGGATCTGATCGAGGTAACCTTTGCGCTGGGCGCCGAGATGCTGGTGTTGTCGACGCTGGTGCCGACGCGCGAGGCGGCGCGCGCGATGATGGACACGGCGATTCGGTCGGGCAGGGCGCTGGCGAAATTCGAGGAGCTCGTTGTTGCGCAGGGCGGTGACAAGGGCGTGGTAGGCAATCCGGAGCGTTTGCCAAAGGCTCGCCATCGCGCGGAGTTCGTTGCGCCGCGTGACGGAGTGGTGCAGACGGTGGATCCGCGAGCGATCGGCTATGGTGTGATCGAGCTCGGAGGCGGGCGACGCAATATGGAGGACAAGATCGATCCGTCAGTGGGCTTTGTGATCACGGCAAAGCCGGGTGACCGCGTTCGCAGCGGTGAGCCTGTTGCGAGCGTTTACGCGAGGAGCAAGGACGATCTGGAGGTGGGCCGGCTAATTCTGGGCGAGGCTATAGTGATCTCGGACTCAGCGGCGACATCGTTGCCGCTCGTGTCACATCGAATTACTGCGGGTGAGGTGGAGAGCCTGGCCTAGCTTCGGGCCGCTTTCTCATCTGCTCAGGGCGTCGGCCGAAGATACAGGCTGGCTGCGCCCACCAATCCGTCCCAGCCGTCGAACGTCGATCCCTCCACCCGAGCATCCCGATACTGCGGCGAGGCGTGAATCAGGTAACTCTCGCGCACACCATCGAGTAAGAGCTCGTGCGCCGCCGCGATTCCGCCACCGATCACGATTGCGTCGGGGTCGAATAACGCCGCCAATGATGCCACCCCCAATCCAATCCAGCGCCCGCTCTCGGCGAGTGCGTCGCGCGCGGTCACATCGCCCTTTCGCGCGCTGTCGATGATTTCTTTTACGCTTCGGCCACCAACGCGCTCAGAGAGCGCCGACGAGTTTGCCTCGGCCTCGAGACAGCCGCGCGCTCCGCAGGTGCAAAGGCGTCCGCCGGGGTTGACGATGACGTGCCCGAGGTCGCCCGCGCATTCGCCCGTGTAGCGCACCAGCCTTCCGTCGATGATCACCCCGCCGCCGATTCCCGTCCCGATCGTCAGGCCTAGCAAGCGGCGCCGGCC
>CADDZN010000267.1 GCA_902812375.1 bacterium
CGAATGGACTGCGTGACAGGGGCTATCGAGTGCTCATTGTCGCGCCCACCGGCGCGCCTCTCATCAGACGCTCCGAACGAGCTGGACTCCCGACCTATCGACTCACGCTGCGTGGAGAGTGGGACATCAGCTCTGCGAGAGAGTTGCGCGCCGTCGCGCGCGAGTGGAAGGCCGACGTCATTCATGCGCACGATGCCCGCTCCCACTCGATCGCGAAGCTGGCTCTCCTCGGCAAAAGAAAAACCGCGTTAGTCGTGACGCGTCGAGTGGCGTTTCCACCAAAGCAGGTGTGGCTGAAGTATCGGCACGGTATTGACGCCTTCATTGCGATCTCGAACGCTGTCAAAGCCGTCATGGTCAAAGCCGGCATCCCGTCAGGCAAGATCGAGGTGGTTCATTCCGGAGTCCCGGCTCCGCAGGTAAAACGGCCCCGCAACTGGCGGCGCGAGCGTGGATGGCCGGCCAGCTCCGTCGTCTGTGGAATCGTCGGCGCGATGACCCAGGAAAAGGGACTCGACATGATCGCTGGCATCGGGCGCCGCCTTCCGGGCGAAGTTTTCCGACGCACCCGGATAGTGCTGCTTGGAGGCAAGGGCAAAGGCGGCACGACGGTCGCAGGCTTGGAGGGTTTCGACGCCGGCTTCGTCGAGGAAATCCACGACGCAATGGCTGGCCTGGACGTTCTCTGGCATCCGTCCAAGTCAGAAGGATTGGGAACGTCGGTAATCGATGCCATGGCTATCGGAGTACCGCCAATAGCTTTCGCGGTCGGTGGATTGCCTGAGGTCATTGAGGATGGCAAAAGCGGAATCCTTGTCGCGGGCGGAGATGTAAATGCCTTTGCGCGCGCGGCGGCCGAGCTCGTCACGAATGACTCGTTGCGGGCGAAGCTCGCAGAGGGCGCGAAGGCTCGGGCCCGGGAATTTGATGCCAAAACGATGATCGAACGAACGGCAGAGGTGTACGATAGAGTGATAGCGGGGTAGCGTCTAATCGGCTGGTACTTCTATCTTGCGTCAGACGGCCCCGCCGGTCGCTTCCCATAACCGCGAACTGCCTTGCTCTACATCTGCATACCCACGTACAACGAAGGCTCGACCGTCGGAGTGCTCCTTTGGCGGATCAGGCGCGTTTTCCAGGAATACTCACGCGAGTATGAAATCATCGTCTACGATGATGGAAGCACTGACGGTACTCGCGAGGTAGTCGAGCCTTATTCCGAGGTCATCCCATTGACCATCCTCCGCGGCGATGAACGAAAGGGCTACGGCTTCGCTATCGATAAGCTTGTTCGCGAAGTCACTCGGCGTACGAGGTACGCGCGGCGAGACGGGTTGATCGTAATGCAGGCTGATTTCACGGATCAGCCGGAGCACATTCCAGAGCTGGTCAAGCGGTTCGAAGGGGGCGCGGACATTGTGGTCGCCAACCAGGAGATAAGCAGCGAGGCGCCCGTTGCCGTTCGGCGACTGCGGCGGTTTGCGAGCTGGATTCAGCGAACTGCTCTCACCAGGGCCGCGGAAAAAACGGACCCGTTCACGACGTTCCGTCTCTACCGGATCTCTGTTCTGAGAGAGTTGCTCAAGGTCCAGGGTGACAAGCCAGTGGTCACGAGTAACGGCTGGGCCGCGAACATGGAGCTCCTGCTCAAGGCGAAAAAATTCGCGAGACGGATCGAGACTGTGGATCTCGTTCCGCGCTACGATGTGCGTACGCGGGACAGCCGGGTACGGCCATTCGCGGACGCGCTCGATCTCTATCGCTCCAGCCGCAAGGCACGGTTGCTCGGCCTGATTGCGGGGTTTGTCATTGCGACGGTGCCGATTGCGCCCGTCGCCGGCGCCCAAACGTCCTTTGCAGCCACCTCTCCGGCCCGCGCCAAAGTTCCATTCGGAGTCGGGGAACGCATGGAATACGATGTGAAGTTCGGCGCCATCAAGGTCGGCAACGCGCACATGGAAGTCGTGGCACTCGACAACCTGCGCGGGCGTCCTGCCTGGCATACCGCCTTCTTCGTGCAGGGCGGCAACTTCCTGTACCGAGTGAACGATGTGTACGAGAGCTGGATGGACGCCGAGACCCTGTCCTCGCTGCGGTTCATTCAGCAGCTCCAGGAAGGTGGAAAAGATATCGAGCGCAGGTTCGAGATTTACCCCGAGCGGTCGGTGTTCATTCAGACTTCCAAGAAGCCGGCGAAGGAGGAGCCTTCCGTTAGCGCGCCGCTCGATGACGGCTCATTCCTCTATTTTCTGCGCACCATTCCCCTTTTGGTCGGACAGACCTACGACTTCAATCGCTATTTCCGTCCGGACCGCAATCCGGTTCGGATACGGGTTCTCCGCAAGGAGCAGGTGAAGGTCCCGGCCGGGACTTTCAACGCGATCGTCGTGCAGCCAGTGATCAAGACGAAGGGAATCTTCTCGGAGAATGGTCACGCCGAAGTGTGGCTCTCGGACGATAATCGCCATATCATGCTTCAACTCAAGTCGAAGCTGTCCTTCGGATCGCTGAATCTTTATCTCAAGTCCTACGTCCCATCGCCAAACGCGTAAGCGGTAAGGGAAGTCTCCGTTCGAGCAGTAGCTCGCACGATTCACGGGCTTCGAGGCCAGAGAAGTCGGTCCGTCGGACCGCGGAAGCCGATCTCTCGAAGGTCCGCACCGTTCCGATCGAAAGACGCCCCAACAAAGTCGCTGCCGCCGAGTTCGCGTCGCCACCAGGGAAAGACAGAAGCTTTTCCGCGTTCCTGAAGTCGCTGCCCGACGTTCTCGTCGCGCGCGATTTTCTTCGCGTCGTCGAGGCCATCGCGCAGGCTAAGCAAATGGGGCGCGGCGTTGTGATGATGCTGGGTGGACACATCGTAAAGACAGGGCTATCGCCACTCCTCATCGACCTTATGAAACGGGGTGTGATCACGCACCTGGCGATGAACGGATCTGCCGCAATCCACGACTACGAGATCGCCCGCTTCGGTGCGACATCGGAAGACGTCGCGCGTGGACTGATAGACGGTACGTTCGGGATGGCGGAGGAAACCGGGCGCGGAATGAACGAAGCATTCATTGCCGGGATGAAAAACGGTTGGGGGATGGGCGAGTCGCTCGCCCGCGCGCTCGAGACGTTGCCGTTAAGCAACGCGAACCTGTCGGTAATGTTGTCTGCTTTTCAACTGGGAATTCCGTGCACGGTGCATGCGGCGCTCGGAGCAGAGATTATCCACCAGCACCCCGCAGCAAGCGGGGCCGCGATCGGTGACACAAGTCACCGCGATTTCAGGCGACTCGCCGCGTCCCTGCCCTCTTTGCACGAAGGCGGCGTCGCGCTCAACCTGGGGAGCGCCGTGATTATGCCGGAGGTGTTTTTAAAGGCGCTGACCATCGCGCGGAACCTGAACGGCGGCAAACCGACCGCATTCACAACCTGTGACCTCGACATGCAGCGCCACTACCGGCCGCGCGTGAACGTGGTACAGCGCCCAACGCAGGGTAGCGGCAAGGGCTACGAGATCACGGGGCACCACGAGATTATGGTACCGCTGCTTGTGTGGGCGGTGGCTGACTCTCTTGATGCGGCGTCTGGTGACACGCGCTTCGACTCGCACCTTCAATACTGAAGCGGGCAGCACAGAGCGCTAAGCTTTAGAGCTCTTCAGCTTTTGTAGATCTAGTTGAGGCTCGACCTCCTGCTCGCTCGGAGCAGGCCCTCTCAGAGCTGTTTCAGAAGTGAGCGAGCTTGAGCTCAGAGTTCTCATGCTGAACATATCACTCTGCGGGAACGAGAAGAATCAGCAAAGCGGTACGAGCCGTAAAAGCTCAAGAGCTCTAGAGCTTAGCGCTCTCCGCTGCCCGCTTCAGTATTAGAGGAACAGAGGAAACGGGCACCCAGATCTCCAGTATGAAAGCTTTGGGCTACGGCTGCAAAGCTAACTGCTAGGCGCTTCAGTATTAGAGTGGCCAGTCGAAGCGCGACTGAGGAGACGCCGAGTTACGAGACGCGAGCTAGTACCGAGTGAGCCTCGTCCCCGCGAAACGCTCCCTGAGCCGCGCTGCCGTCCCCGGGCTGAGAACACGAATGCCGAAGTACAGCAGCCCGCCGACAATGAGTACCTTGAGCGCCAGCGCTACAAGCCAGAAGGTTAGTCCGATGAGTCCGCCGAAAAGCTTGAATACCATGCCCACGGCAAACAGACCCAGCAGAGCGAAAAGGCCAATCATGAAGATGGCTCGCAACATGTCGTTCTCCAAAACGGTGACAGTTACTCTTACGCTACACGTCGCCGTCCAGTTTCAGAAGAGGCAATAAGCTGAGCACCGAAGTAGTCATCGTTGGCGGCGGGCTCATTGGCCTTGCCGCCGCCGCGGCACTGGCCGAACGCAATGTCACGGTAACCTTGCTCAGCGAGCCCAAAGCCGGCGAAGCTTCGCCCGCGGCGGCCGGAATGTTGGCTCCGTCGGTGGAGCGGGCGTCCGGGCCCGCCCACGATTTTGCGATTGCGGCACGTGATCGCTACCCGGAGTACCTGGCGTTGCTCGCCGAGCGCACCGGAGTGACGGTGCCGCTCAACAGACTGGGAATCCTGCAGGTTGCAGTCAGTGCGCGTGGTGTCACGGGCCTCAAAAAAACGGCGCTCCCGACCAGTCAGTGGCTCGACGCCAGAGAGCTGACGGAGAT
>CADDZN010000268.1 GCA_902812375.1 bacterium
GGATAGACACGCCGGCGCCAGCCCAGTTGAGTAGCGTGCCCACGGAGTCCATGATGAAGGTCGCGTACTTGAAAAATCCGAGTATCGCCAGATCCACCACTATTGGAATCACCAGGCAAAGGCGGCGGTGCCTAGCGTCGTTCCAGCGAAGAAATCCCAATCCCGCGGTATAACTAACCGCAGTGGAGAACGCCATCAGCACGCAGAACCGCGGGTCCCAGTAACCGTAGAACACATAGCCTGTAACAGTCAGCCATACGTACCGCTGGCTCGCGCTTTTAAGCGACCAGAAAACGAGGTACGTGACGGGAAGGAAGCCTAGTAGAAATACGAAGCTGTTAAAAAGCATTGAATTTCGGATTCGGCCTTTGGCGGGCTTGCTGCAGTAACTGCTACTTGCGCGCCAAGAATCGATAAGCCGTCACGCGGTGTCAAGACAACGTAAACCTAGCGGTTGTTCCGCTCGCTCACGTGTCCTCGGCCGAATCCGTGGAGTGCGAGAACGTCGACGCGTTCTCGCACAAGTCGTTTTCCTAGTGACCCACTCGCGTGCTTGAGAACGTCACGTTGTCCCAATACCGATACTCTGTATTGAGTGGCTCCGGGTAGTTGTTGCTCAACTGACTTCCGAATCGGAAATCGTTAAAGTAGCTCCCGACCACGGGCTGCCCTGTGCTCCCCAACGGAGCCCACGCCTCGTCGATCATGTAGAGGGTCGATGGTGTTTGATAAGTTGGTGTCGGACCGGAGTTGTCGAGCCATATCGCCACCGAGCCGTCGTGAACGCCGTCGGCAGAATTAGTTATGAGTCTGATTTCCAGTGTATGCCACCGGTCGAATTGAATCTGATCCTGCGCGAATTGCCCGAAGTACGCAATGGTTGGTGGGTTTTCGATACCATTGCTGGTGGTTCGGGATTCGAGCGTTAAATCCAGGCAGGGGTGCCCACTGTTGTTGTCCGATCCATAATTCAGGACTACGCGCGCGCCTCCACCTGTCCGACCGTCGTCTGATTCGCCCTGCCAGTCAATGAGCTTGCGTATATCGTTGACGTTCCAGTTGGGGTCATGCATGGGGTTAGTTGGCATGTAGAAGTCGCCCTTGAACCAGATGGTTCGACCATACCGGACCTTACCGGCATCGTACGTCCGGTAATTCAGGAATCTGTCAGAGCTACGATTGTCGAGGGTCGGCGCGTAGAGAATGCGAGCAACCTTGCCGTGGCCCAAGCCCGTCGGGTCATCCGGGAAATCAATGTAAGCAGTGGTACCGTGAAACGGCCCGACCGTCCCGTCATCGAAAGTGTGAGCTACAGCGCTGGGCACTGACTGGTCCACCACCGTCAGTGTAGTAGCGCCTGTCGTTCCAGCGACTGCTGCCTGAATCGTAGCGGAGCCTAATCCAAGCGCCGTAACACTGCCCGATTCGGAAACAGTTGCGACACTTGGATTAAGCGATGTCCAAGTTATCGTTTGGTTACTGATCACGTTGCCGCTCGCGTCCTTGGCAATGGCAGTTGCTTTTGCCAAGCTTCCAACGTGAAGGCTGATTGAGTCGACCGCGACGGCGACCGCGGCTACTACGCCACTGGTCGAGGAAGGCTGTACCGTGACTGAGGTCGTCGCCACATGCCCACCAGCCGTGGCTTGGATCACTGCGACTCCCGCTGCTACCGCGGTAACTACGCCTTTGGGTGACACGTCCGCGACGGATGGATTTTGGGATGCCAGATCAATGTGCCCACTGAATGCCTTTCCGTCCGATGAAGTAGCGATTACCGTCGCTTGCGTGCTCTCGCCTGGTACTAACGTCGGCTCGGCAACGCTCACAGCGATTGTGAGCGCAGAGGCACTCGGAATTGAAATTTCGATTATGTTGGGTCCGCCAAGCGGACCGAAGGAGTCGGCGCAAGCCGCCATGGCCAACGCGACAGCCACGAGGAACGGTATAGAGGTGTCGTGCCTTTTGAAAGAGCGCATACGCGTCTCCCGAGCGGAATGTTCGGCGGCTCGACTGGCATGGCTCCGGACCTCTGGGCTTTAGCCTCGTAGCTTTGCGTCGCCGTCTTTCGACGGGTTTGCCATTGTCGGTATCCCCTCTCTGGGAGAGGAGCTGCCCCGAATGCGTGGCTCATGGGAACGTTCCCCATTCACCTACCTGACTGTCGGGGGCGACGCGCAGTAACTAAGAATTGAACCCTGCGAGCCAGCACTAAAGCCGTGGCACGGGGTTTCTCATGAAGCGGAGCGCGTCCGCGAATTTCGGGGCTGGCGGATTTGGACGGGATTTTAAGCCGCGCACGATATCGGCTCGCGCTTGTATGTGGGTTATTCGAATCAGCCCTTACAGCTTTGCGCTGACAGCCGGTTCCACTCGGTAAGAATTGCGTCGCTCGCTTTTTCCGCGACAAGAGCGGCGCCCGAGTCGGTAAAGTGAGAAAAGTCGGCGAACGGCGCTCGCGCAGATCGTGCAAGATCCGGTTGCAGATCTATCAGCACCGCCTGAGAATCACGGGCAATCTGAATAGTTGTGAGGCGCGCTGATGAATCGAATGCCACAATGGTCCGGCCAGTGGCGCGGGGATAGAATTTCTCCCACGCGCGCAGGGCGGTCGGATCCCAGGCCGAAGACCCTGCGAAACGGTTCGCGTGTGTCATGAGCACAGGGATCGCGCCTATGGAACGAATCGTACCGATGAGGTGGCGAAGGTCCGTCTCGAACAGCTCCAGTCTTTCGGTGGGGACGGTCTCAAACCGCCAGCCAGCGGGGTGTCCCGTTATGTTCGAACTAATGTCTCGTTGGCGTAGCCAATCCTGAAGGAAGGTTGGGAGAACTGACTTGAGCTGTGTTCGGAGTCGCTCTGCCACCCGGGGGGAGAGTGCATAGTACCATGGTAGCTCGGAAGTCTCCCGAAAAGAGCTGTCTGGGTGGGCGGCGACAGGCGCGGAATAATCGAGATATGCCGGCGGGGTCGCGTAGACAACGACAAAGTCGGGCTTGAGCGGCTCGAGCCGAAGGCGGATATCCTGATCGATCGTCGGAAGGGACATTCCCGGCATCGCAGCATTTAATACTTGGGCGTGCCAGTGCGGGCAGGTTGTTGGTTTTGCTAGCTTGGCGTTGAGGCTGTCCTCGAGTTGGCGAGGGTATTCATGGCCGGGTGCCTCATAGAGTCCGAAGGTTTCGGAGGCACCGACGGTAGCGACCCGAAAGACGTATGGCGGTTTTGCACGCGAGACCTCGGGGCCGCGCAGGCCGAATGAGTCCAGCGACCACTTCTGGAAACGGCCGTTGGGCCGACCGTGCATCCCGTTCGCATCTCTAATGAGCAAGTCCATCGTTGATCGCTCACGTGTGAAGATTGGGGTTCGATACTCAACCCAGTCTTCAACGCGGCATGTGAGCTCCAAGCTGACCACGAATAGGATCGTGAGAGCTAACAGCTCCGCGATCCTGTGAACTCTACTCCGGGGTGCCACGCGCGCTGAGGTACTCGACAGTCCCGCGCCTGGCGATTCCTCCAACTCGAGTGTCCTAGGTAATGATGTCAAAACTGAAAGTACAGAAACGGTGAATTCCGCCCACCGATGATGAGCGCGAGGCACGCGGCAAACGCCACTGTCGCTACTGCTCGCTGGCGCGGGGTGAACTCGAACTTCATCTCGAAGACATTCGGCCCAATCGTCGCCCACCAACCCGCGGCGAGCAACATGATCACGGCGAAGAAAGGTTGAGGCGGCAGATCACCGGCCACAGGGGTAAACATCGCCCCCAGTAGCGATGCCGCCATCTGGAAGCTCGTCGCGCGGAAGAACACCCAGCCGATGATCGCGAGAAGGAGCATCAGCGGTTGCTTGAGTGATTGTGGCAGGCTATCCCATTGCCTCGTGAATCGGCGATGAACGGCCAACAGGAGTCCGTGGTATCCACCCCAGACGACGAACGTCCAGTTGGCTCCGTGCCACAGACCTCCGATGAGCATCGTCATCATGAGGTTGTAGTAAGTCCTGAGCTCCCCGCGGCGATTTCCTCCGAGTGGTATGTACACGTAGTCTCTCAGACAGCTCGATAGCGAGATGTGCCAACGCCGCCAGAAATCGGAAGGATCGAGCGCCTTGTAAGGCGAGTTGAAGTTCTGCGGAATCCTCAACCCAAAGAGATAGCCGAGGCCGACCGCCATGCTACTGTAGCCCGAAAAGTCGAAGTAGATCTGGAGCGTGTACCCGAGCATCGCCATCCAGACGCCGAGCGTCGACAACGTGGTGTAGTGCGCCAACGCGGGATCGACGAATGCCGCGATGGTATCCGCGACGATCACCTTTTCGACCATTCCGACGAGGAAGAACGCGATTCCTTGCCGCATCCATCTGCGGCGGTGGTATTGGCCCAGATGGGCGAGATCCTCCTCGATTTGCCGGAACCGCACGATCGGTCCGGCGATCAACTGTGAGAACAGCGAGACGTAAGCAGAAAACTCGAAGAAGTTGCGCGTCGGCCGGATCACTCGGCGATAGCTATCCACTATGTAACTGATCGTGTGGAACGTGTAGAAGGAAATCCCGATTGGGAGAATGATGTTCAGATGTGGGACGCTGATATTCTGACCGAACGAATCCGCGAGGCCGCGGGCAGTGTCCACCGCGAAGTTCGCGTACTTGAAAAAC
>CADDZN010000269.1 GCA_902812375.1 bacterium
AGTTCACTACGTCGGGACGGCAGTACTCGCCTTCGAAGCACAGGCAGTGCTTACCGCGCCCTGACCCGTCTGCACCGCAGTGACTCGCAAACTCGGAACGGTTTTACTCCTGCCTCGCACCCGTTCTGTTGCTTTTAGAAACTATCAGTGTCGAGACGCCTGTCATCGCACCCGTTCTGTTGTAGTTAAGAGCTTGCAGTATCGAGATGCCAGTTTCGAAATGCCAGATTGCAGTTCGACCCCAAGAAAAAGGGAGCCCAGTGGGCTCCCTTTTTTCGACCAATCGCAACATAAGCTTACGCAGCGCTCTTCCCTCTGGGCGCGCGCTGAATCTTTCCAGCATGAAGGCAGCGAGTGCAAACCTTCACTTTAGTGATCTTGTCATCGATGACGATGCGAGCGACCTGCAGGTTTGGCTTCCAGGTGCGGCGTGTCTTGTTGTTCGCGTGCGAAACATTATTGCCGTACGCGACGCCTTTGTCGCAGACGTAGCAGCGGTTTCTCTTGATCTGTGCCATTGATTAACCCTCTGCCTTGATCAGCTCGATGCGCGCCATCTCGGCGCCGTCACCCTTGCGGTGGCCGGTCTTCAAGATGCGCGTGTAGCCGCCCTTTCGGGTTGCAAACTGTGGTCCGATCTCCTGAAACAGCTTGTCCGCGGTCGCGCGATGCGCAACGTGACGGCCAGCAAGTCGACGGTTGTGCAGCGTTCCCGTCTTCGCCTTGGTGATCAGCTTCTCGACGAATGGCCGCAGCTCTTTCGCCTTTGCCTCGGTGGTCTCGATTGCGCCACGCTCGATCAGCGCTTTCGCGAGACTTCTCATCAGGGCCAGCTTCTGCTCGCTTGTGCGACGTAGTTGCCGCCCAACTTTACGGTGACGCATTCTTACACTTCCTCTTCGTCATCAGCGCCAACGGTGGCCACGTTACGGTTCGCCGGCGTACCCTGATCGGTGATGCGAACGCCATCGGCGGTTTCCTCGTACTTCATGCCGAAGTTGAGGTTTTCCCTCTCGAGCAGATCGGCGATCTCGTTCAGCGACTTCTTGCCGAAGTTCTTGACCTGAAGGATCTGGCTCTCGCTCTGGCGAACGAGATCTCCGAGAGTGCGAATGTTGGAGTTCTTGAGCGAGTTCACAGAGCGAACCGAGAGCTCGAAATCTTCGATCGGCGTGCGGAGCAGATCGGCGAGACGATGAGCGTCGCCGCCGGGCATGTCGGAGCCGGGCGTCAGTGGCGCTGACGCATGCGACCCGAAGCCCGCGAAATACTGGAAGTGCGTCTGCGCCAGAGCCGCGGCGTAGCTCACCGCTTCCTCCGGACTGATCGTGCCGTTCGTCTCGACCGTCAGGGTCAGTCTGTCGTAGTCGGTTCGCTGACCGACGCGAGTCTCAGCGACCGCGAAGTTGGCGCGACGAACCGGGTTGTAGATCGAGTCGATGCGAACGACGTCGACCGGAAGCGTCTTGTCGACGACGTGCTGGTCGGCCTCGACGTAGCCGCGTCCGCGGCCGACGTATAGCTCGACATTGATGTCGCGATCGCCCTGCAGCGTGAACAGGTGCTGGTTACGGTCGACAATCGTGACACCGCCCTGCCCTTCGATGTCGGCGGCTGTTACCGCGCCGGCAGAATTCTTGGTGATCCGAAGGATCGTATTCTCGACGCCTTCATCGAGCGACAGTGTGAGCGCCTTCAGATTTCCAATGATCTGATGGACATCTTCCACCACGCCCGGAATGGTCTGGTGCTCGTGGAGCACACCGTCGATGCGGAACCCCCAAACCGCGGATCCGCGTAGCGACGAAAGTAGTAAACGCCGCATCGCATTGCCGAGGGTGTGGCCAAAACCACGCTCGAGCGGCTGGAGACGGAATTCTGCGACATTGGGATTGTCTTCGCGCTTCGTCGCTTCGACAAGCTGCGGACGGACAAGTCCCCTGAGATCAATTGCGGTTGCCATTTTTTCGTTTCCTTGAACGTGCCACCCCGCCCCTAACGCGCGGTGAGCCCGTAACGAGAGTTAGGGTCTCGTAATGCCTGACTGCGGACTGAGGACTGAAACCAACTGCATTGATAATTGCGGACTGATTGCGAACCGAGGACTAACTGCGAACTAATTGCGAATTGGAGAGACTAACTGCGAACTACCGCGTCCCCCATCCCGCGTCCCGCTACTTCGAGTACAACTCCACCACCAATTGCTCTTGAGCAGCAATTGGAATATTCGGACGGGTCGGTCTCTCGAGCATCCGACCGCTGAACGTATCGCGGTCAACTGCGATCCAGGAAAGCGGCGCGCCACGGGAAGCCTGATCCATCGCGGCCATCACGCTCGCCTGCTCGCGCGACTTCATGCGCACCCGGATCTCCTGGCCCGGCTGCACCAGGAAGCTCGGGATGTCGACCGATTTCTGGTTGACCTCGACGTGGCGGTGACGAATGAGCTGACGCGCTGCCTTGCGGCTGCCCGCGAAACCCATGCGATAGACGACGTTGTCGAGACGCGACTCCAGCGCCGCGAGAAGATTGTGGCCCGTGATGCCTGGGAGCGTTGCGACGCGCTCGAAGGTATTCCGGAACTGCTGCTCGCTGACGCCGTAGATGCGCTTGATCTTCTGCTTCTCGCGGAGCTGCTTCGAGTACTCGGACATCTTGCGACGTCTCGCGGTCGAGGCTCCATGCTGTCCCGGCGGCGTCGGACGACGCTCGACTGGGCACTTCTCGGTGAAACACTTCGTCGCCTTCAGGAACAGCTTCGTCCCCTCTCGGCGACACTGTCTGCAGCTAGGTGCGGTGTAGCGCATCGGTTAGACTCTCCGACGCTTTGGCGGGCGGCAGCCGTTGTGCGGAATCGGCGTGACGTCCTTGATCGATTTTACCTGTAGACCAGCGGCGACTAGCGCCTGAATCGCCGACTCGCGGCCCGATCCCGGTCCCTGCACTCTCACGTGCACTCGACGGACGCCGAGTGTGACGGCTTCGCGTCCCGCCTGCTCACCGGCGACGGTGGCGGCGAACGGCGTCGACTTCTTGGAGCCCTTGAAGCCAGCCTTGCCCGACGAGCCCCAGGAAATCGTGTTCCCGTGAGTGTCAGTGATCGTGATGGTGGTGTTGTTGAACGTCGCGCTCACGTGGGCGATCCCTTCCGCCTCGATGACGCGCTTTGTCTTTTTCCCGATTGCCATGATTACCTGATTAGCTGCTTACTTGGTGACTTTCTTCTTGCCGGCGATTGCGCGGCGAGGACCTTTCTTGGTACGGGCGTTGGTGTGCGTCCGCTGCCCGCGAACCGGCAGACCGCGGCGGTGACGAATGCCGCGATACGAGCCAATGTCCATGAGCCGTTTGATGTTCATCGCGATCTCGGTGCGCAGCGCGCCCTCGACGCGGAAATCTTTCTCGATCGCCTGACGGAGCCGGTTGGTATCCGCATCATTCAGATCGCGGACACGCTGCTCCGAGTTCACGCCAGTCGACTCGAGGATCCGGCGCGCGGTCGCGCGGCCGATTCCGAAAATATAGGTTAGGCCGATCTCGACCTTTTTCTCACGCGGGAGATCCACGCCAGCAATACGCGCCATGGATTAGCCCTGCCGCTGCTTGTGCTTGGGATTGCGCTTGCAGATGATGCGAGTCACGCCCTGCCGCTTGATGACCTTGCAGTGCTCACAGATCGGCTTCACGCTGCTGCGAACTTTCACGTCCGAATCTCCCCACGATGCTGTAGAGAGGGCGCAGGTGGCCCTCGATTTTTCCGAGCTAGCCTTTGAAAATACATAGTCCGAGGGGGTAAGGCAACCCGGTGCGGGTGGGCAAAGTGTGATGGCTGGCGGGGTTACGTCTGCCAGGGGCCCCGCTTGCGCTTCGACCGGCGCCTTCAATACTGAAGCCGCTAGCAGACAGCTTCGCAGCCGTAGCCCATAGCCATTCTTTGCGCGTTCTGGACCCCGTTTCCTGGAGCAGCTTCAACACTGAAGCGGGCAGCAGAGAGCGCTAAGCTTTAGAGCTCTTCAGCTTTTGCAGATCGAGTTGAGACTCGACCTCCTGCTCGCTCCGAGCAGGCCTCTCTCAGAGCTGCTTCAGAAGTGAGCGAGCTTGAGCTCAGAGCTCTCTCACGCTGAACAAGATCACTCTGCGGGACCGAGAAGAACCGGCAGAGTGACACTACCCATAGAAGCTGAGTAGCTCAAGCGCTTAGCGCTCTCTGCTGCCCGCTTCAGTGTTGAAGGTGCCAGACGAAGGGCACCATCCCAAACGCCGAGCAATGACGACTAGACGCTCCTCATCACAGCTCTTAACTCCGAGGCGGGATCCTTCGCCTCTGTCACGATACGCCCCAAAACTATGTAGCTCGCCCCGGCCTTCCCCGCCTCGTGCGCCGTGACAGTCCGCTTCTGGTCGTCGACCTTCGCCCCCGCTGCGCGAATTCCGGGAATCAGTAGCTTCAGGGAATCGCCGTACTTCGCTCCAATTTTTTTCGCCTCCAACCCACTGCAGACGACGCCGTGCGCCCCAGCCGCGGCGCATTCTCCCGCGAGCCGCAGCACCTCGCCATATACCTCGAGCGTCTTCCGCCCCCACGCGCTCCGGAGAGAGGCCGCATCGAGCGAGGTAAGGATCGTGACGCCGAGCACCCCGCACC
>CADDZN010000270.1 GCA_902812375.1 bacterium
GTGATGACGTGATGCGGCGGATTCAGCGCGATCTCGATTTGGAGACAATGCTCCTGGAGACTGGAGAGCCGGTAATCGAGACGGTGAGAGAGGTGCCGGCATCGATCGACGCGGGCGCTCGGTGATGGCAAAGGTTATCCGGCGGGCTGAGCTGGCGCGGAAGGTGAGCGTTCACGAAGGGCGGTCGACCTCAAACCAGGGGTAGCTTGGAGCAAGTTCTCAACCGACAACAAGGCGAGCTCGTCGCACTCGAGCGAAAGCTCGTGCTTCAGGTGCGCGATACGCTCGCGCAATCCGACGGCACGCGCGCCGACCTCGATCGTCTCGCGTCCTTGGTTCACGAGATGGACGAGCTCTTCCTGCTCGTCGTCGTCGGCGAATACAACAGCGGCAAGAGCACGTTCATCAACGCCCTCCTTGGCGACGAAGTCTTTGCAATGGGCGATTTGCCGACGACGCGCGCCATCTCGATCCTGCGCTATGGACCGGCGGGACCGCCCGAGACGATCGGCGAGCACGTCCAGCTTTATCACTATCCGCTCGAGGCGCTCCGCGATCTCGACATCGTCGATACACCCGGCACGAACTCGATCGAGCGAATGGAAGAGGCGATCACGCGCGAATTTGTTCCGCGCGCCGATCTATTGCTTTTCGTTACGAGCCTGCTCCAGCCTCTCACCGCGAGCGAGCTCGATTTTCTCACTCATATAAGAGAGTGGGGCAAGAAGGTCGTGTTCGTGGTGAACGGAATCGACCGACGCAACAGCGACGATCAGCTCACCCGCGTTCGCGAATATCTCACTCGCGAAGTCTCCGCCCGCCTCGGCGTCCCCGCGCCGACAATCTATTTCATAAGCGCATTGCAGGCTCTCCGCGCGAAGATGTCAGGCAATGCCACGATTCCCGACGAGAAGAACGAATACGCTGGGCTCGAGCGGTATGTGTTGGAGACCCTGCGCGAGAAGGAGCGCGTGCGCCTCAAGCTGCTGAGTCCGCTGGGCGTTCTGACGAACGTGCTGAAGAAGAACGTCGCCACACTCGATTCGCGACTCGCAGTCGTTCAGGCCGACGTGAGCGTGCTTCGATCGATTCGCGCACAGGTCGATGCGTACTCTCAGGAGATGCGCTCTGAGTCCGAGCGCTTTCTCATCGAGATGCGAAACGTCCTCTACGAGCTGGAGCGCCGGGGGCGGTCGTGGTTCGAGCGGACGATCAGGATCGGGAACGCCTTCTTCCTTCGCAACAAGGATGCGGTGGAGAATCGCTTCCGCGCTGAAGTGGTGCAGGAATCACCGGAAGCGATCGAAAAAGTTGTCCACCGAATGGTGGATTGGACCGTCGATCGCAATCTGAGACTGTGGCGCGCGGTGTTCAGTGAGCTCGACGCGCATACGGCGAGACTGCGCGCGTCGGGCGCGCTCGCTCCCGCGGGCGACACCGAGTTCCACTACAATCGTGAGGAGCTGTTCACGAGACTGCGCGAGCCAGTGGAGCGGAGGCTCGACGAGTTCGATACCGAGCGTGAAGCGCGCGAGATCGTGACGTCGGTGAAGGAAGCAGTGATGAGCGCATTCGGTGTCAACGTGCTCGCGATCGGTCTGGGTGGAATCTTTCTCGCGGTCTTCACCACCGCCGCCCTCGATTTTACGGGCATTCTGACCGCGACGCTATTTGCGATTGCGGGATGGATGATCATACCGGCGCGTCGACGGCATCTGGTGAAGGAATTCGAGGAGAAGATCTCGAAGCTCAACGAGGATCTTGCGGCACTACTGAAAACGAAATTCGAGGAGCAGTTGACGCGGTACGAGCGTCAACTGCTCGAAGTGGTGGCGCCGTATGAAAGATTCCTCGATACTGAGCGGACGAAATTAGAGGGCGGGCTGGAAGCGCTGCGCGGCGCACAGAGGGAAGTGTCCTCGCTCGAGCATCGGGTAGAAGAGACGTTTCCAGAAGAGAACGTTACCGAGGCCACCGAGACGAAAGTTTCTTCCGGATGAAGTGGCGTCGATGGCCATCCTGTATTTACTCGGACGCTAACCGCTCCAGGCGCTCGAATGGCCACAACGTACAAAGGTTAGCGCGGAAGTAGCGGCGGACGAGACGGAAAAAAGGCGGATTGGATCAGAGTGGCGCTAGGAGACTCTCGCGCCAAGGCTCCTTTCTCTTTGTTATTTACACCTCAGACTCTCTCAGGCGATGAGATGTCTGCCCGAGCGGCAGTGAATAAAAAATCCCGGCTCTGGTGCACGGAACTGTAACGCCACTTGGAGCGATCCGCCTCGTCCGCTTCGTCCGCCGCTACTTCCGCGATAACCATAAACAGTATGGCCAGTCGAAGCGCGAGGACCCTTGGGCCTCGTTAAGTCAGGGCGTTAGTGGCCAGCCCGAGCGGCAGTTTGTCGATTTGATCGATCGCCGTTCGACGAGTAGGTATGACCGATCGTCGATCAGGTACCGAAGCCCGTCTAGAGCCGCGGACGCCGCTCGTTGCGCGTGTTTGCAATCATGAGGTCGACGACCTTCACCAGATCCTCACCGATCTGACGCATCCCGACGCACTGGACGCACGAGTGTGCGCCTTCGAGCAGCATCGAAAAAAGATTGGCCGCCAAGCCCGGGTCCTGGAAGCCGGCCTCCTTGCAGAGGCGCATGATGCGTTTGTGCTCCCGGGCCTTGTGGTCCTGGATCACGCGCCTGGCCGGATGGCTGGGGTCGGGAAGCTCCGCGAGGGCGTTGCCAAGTGCGGAGCCACGCTCTTCCATCGCTCTGAGCTTGGCCGCGGTGCGCTGGCTCCAGTCCTTGAGGAGGCCGTGCGGATCATCAGGATGCTTCGCCTTCAGATCCTTCCACTGCTCTTCCTTCTGGGCGACCATGCCTCGCACCCACTCCGCGATCAGCTCGTCCTTGGACTCGAAGTAGCGGTACAGGGTCATCTTGTTCGTGTCCGCCGCCTCGGCGATCGCTTCCACGCCGATGCCGCGGATGCCCTGCTTGCAGAACAGCTCGCCCGCCGCCATGAGGATGCGCTCGCGAACCGGAATCCGCGATCCGCTGTTCTCTCTAATGTTGACCTCGTGGTCGTGAATATCTGTTGTCACGATTCTTTGTACCCCTCCTTGACTAAAATGTTACCGGTCGGTAACATTGGGGCCGAGGTGGTGTTACCGCTCGGTAACATAGCCCTGGTCGCATGAGATGTCGATAGCAGGCACGATTTCGATAGCGGCGCCTGGTCCAACTAACGATGCAGTCCGTACTCAAAAGGAGCATTGCACAATGAGTTCCACCTTCTCTCGAGCCACCTCCGTCTCCTTTAGAAAGTACCCAGGTGGATACACCGCGGTCGCCATTTTTGCTCTCGCCGGATGCCACAAGGATCCGCCGCCGATGCAGCCACCGCAGGTGACGGTCGCACCGGCCATTCAGCGCGTCGTTGGAGACTGGGACGAGTTTACCGGCCACTTCGAGGCTGTCAACTCCGTCGAGGTGCGCCCGCGCGTCGGCGGATTCGTGCAGCGCGTCGCCTTCACCGAAGGAACGACGGTCCATCAGGGTGACGTCCTCTTCGTTATCGATCCGCGGCCGTACGAGGCCGAGGTCGCGAGAGCGGAAGCGATGGTCGCGCAGGCGCGCACGCGAAACGAGCTCGCCACCATGGAAGTCGAGCGCGCGAAGAAGCTCGTGAACTCGCAGGCGATCTCCCGCGAGGAGCTCGACGCGCGCACGAGTGGCCGCGCCGAAGGTGACGCTGCTATCCGTGCCGCGGAAGCCGCGCTTCGCGTCGCGACGCTGAATCTCGAGTGGACTGTAGTTCGTGCCCCTATCACCGGCCGGGTCGGTCGCGCTGAGGTCACGCCCGGGAATCTGGTCCAGGCCGGACCGACGCTGCTGACGACCATAGTCTCGCTCGATCCGATTTATGTGTACTTCGACGCCGACGAGCAGGCGTACCTCAAATACATCAGCGCTGGATCGGCGGGACCAAAGGGCCGACAGGTTCAGATCGGGCTCGCGAACGAAACAGGATTCCCGCACGAAGCGAGACTCAACTTCGTCGACAACCGCGTAGATGGAAGCGCGGGCACCATTCGCGTGCGCGCGGTTCTGCCGAATACCAACCAGCTCTTCACCCCTGGATTGTTCGCGCGCGTTCGACTTCTGGGTGGCGACCGTCGTCCAGTGACGATGGTCCAGGACGCAGCCATCGGCACCGATCAGGATCGCAAGTTCGTCCTCGTGCTCAAGAGCGACAACACCGTGGAATATCGACCGGTGATGCTGGGCCGCGTCGTCGACGGGCTACGTGTGATCGATTCCGGACTTCAGCCAGGCGAGCGCGTCGTGATCAATGGTCTGATGCGCGTCCGACCCGGGATGAAGGTCGCCGCTACAAACGCCGCAATGGTTGCCGAAGCTCCTGTGCCGTCCGCGCCCGTAGCGCGATAACTCGACTCTTTCAGGGCTAACCACGTGCGCTTTTCACGCTTTTTCATCGACCGCCCAATCTTTGCGGTCGTGCTGTCGCTCGTCATTCTCGCCGGTGGACTGATCGCGGTCACGCAACTGCCGATCAGCGAGTATCAGGAAGTCACGCCGCCGACGATTACCGTT
>CADDZN010000271.1 GCA_902812375.1 bacterium
CCAGTGGTGCAGCCGGCGGCTACAAGGTGGCCCGCAGTCATCGACGAGTGCTATCGAGTGTGCAGCTTGCGCTCGAGCAGATTCTCGACAGGCTCGAGCATGGAGAGTTCTCGAAGCCTGGACTCCTCGGCGGCATCTCCGCGATTCCCCGACTGCCCCGCTGATTTTATGCACAACGAATCACACCGAACTGGAGCGTTGTAGGTGAGCGACATCAGAAAAGTTGGCGTACTGGGCGGAGGTCTGATGGGCAGTGGCATCGCACAGGTTTCCGCGGCCGCCGGGTTTCCCACCGTAGTACGTGAAGTGTCGGAGCAGTTGTGCGCTAAATCCCGTCAGTCGATAGAGAAGTCGCTCGCGAAAAGCGTGGAGCGTGGCAAAACCACCGAAGCCGAACGTGAGGCGGCTCTCAAGAACCTCCGCTTCGTGACCGCGCTCGACGATCTGTCAGATTCAGATCTCTTCATCGAAGCGGTGGTCGAAGACCTCGAGGTGAAAAACAAAGTCTGGGCCGAGCTCAACGGGATTGCCAAGACAGAGGCGATCTTCGCCTCCAATACATCGAGCCTCACGATCATCGCCATGGCTGCCGCAAGTGGTCGACCCGACAGAATGCTCGGGCTGCACTTCTTCAATCCGGTGCCGGCGATGAAACTCGTGGAGGTCGTGCGCACCATCACCACCAGCGAGGAGACGGAGCGACGCGCCTTTCAGTTTGTGCAAGCCTTGGGAAAGGAGCCAATTCGCGCCAAGGACAGCTCTGGGTTCGTCGTCAATCTTCTGCTGATCCCATATATGCTGGACGCGATCAATGCGCTCGAGTCCAACGTCGCCTCCGTCGAGGACATCGACAAGGGAATGCAGCTTGGCGCGGGTCATCCCATGGGGCCGTTTACCCTGCTCGACTTCGTCGGTCTCGACACCGCTTACAAGATCTCCGAGATCATGTTCACCGAGTACCGTGACAAGCGGTACGCGCCGCCGCCGTTGCTCAAGCGGATGGTCCTCGCTGGAATGCTCGGCAAGAAATCCGGAAAGGGTTTCTACGACTACTCGGTGAACCCACCGCGCGTGAGCAGTCTCGGGCTGTGATAGGTCGCGCGAAGCACCTGCCAGTATCATCGTGACTCCCACTGGTTTTCGCGGGACGTTCCGCGAGGACGAGAAAGCGCGCGCCATGTATTCCGAGGCTGCTGGCATTGGACGAGTGATGCCGAGCGCCGTAGCAGTACCCAATGATGTGGAGGACGTCCTCGCTGTAGTGAAATGGGCCGCGGCAACCGGGACGAGCCTCATCCC
The DNA here is from genome assembly GCA_902812375.1 of bacterium. GTDB lineage: Bacteria > Gemmatimonadota > Gemmatimonadetes > Gemmatimonadales > Gemmatimonadaceae > UBA4720. The sequence continues at coordinate 1,300 of CADDZN010000271.1, forward strand.
GCGCGGCTCAGGCAGCAGCATGTCGGGCGGCGCGATCGGAAGAGGGGTGATTGTAGATCTCTCGCGAATGGACAAGCTCGCGCCCATCGATGTGCGAGGACGGACAGTCTGGGCCGAGCCGGGCGTTCTTTGGTCGACACTCGACCTCAGAGCACGCGCTCGTGGCCTCCGGCTACCGGTAGATCCGTCCAGCGGAAATTTCTGCACCTTGGGCGGAATGGTCTCGACAAACGCATCTGGCGCGCATTCCCTTCGCTATGGCTCGGTGCGGCCCTGGGTGAATGCGCTCGATTGCGTTTTCAGTGACGGCGAGCGTGAGATCATCACGCGCGGGGAAGCGCCGCCAAAGAGAATCGATGCTATCGCGCGCTTCCTGAAAGACGCACATGGCGAGATCGTCGCGATGGACAAGCGCCGCGCAATTCGGCACGAGGGGGTTCGTAAGGAATCCTCGGGGTACGCCATCCACGATTATGCGACGAAGGCGGAACTGGTCGATCTGCTCGTCGGTAGCGAAGGAACCCTTGCGATCGTCGTTGGTGTTCAGTTGTCACTCTCTGCTCTGCCTATGGCGACTAGCAGCATCCTCGGTTCGTTCGCATCGCTGGAGGACGCAACTGCGGGAGCAATGAAGGCTCTCGAGGCCGGGGCCAGCGCGTGCGAGCTCCTCGACAAAACCTTTCTCGTCTATGCGATGGAATCTCCTGCCACCGACCCATCGCTTCGTACAGTGATGGCAAATTCGGCCGCCATTCTTCTGACCGAAGTCGAAGGTGACAGCGAAGCGGCCGCCAGGACAGCGGCAGAGAAAGTTGCCCGCTCATTCAGGGAAGTCGGCGCAACAAGCGTCGACCTCGCGCTGACACCTGAGAAGGAGCGATCGTTATGGAACCTCCGCCACGCCGCAAGCCCGATCCTCGCTGCACTCGACCAGTCGACCTCGATGCAATTCATCGAGGATGGGGCGGTAGCCTCGCCAAAACTGCCCGCGTACGTAGAAGGGGTCCGCAAGGCTTTGGATAGTCGCGCCGTGAGCGGCGTAATCTTCGGTCACGCCGGCGACGCGCATATCCACGTAAATCCTTTGATCGATGTGCAGCAGTCCGATTGGCGCGCGAAAGTGACCGGCCTTCTGGACGACGTCGTCTCGCTCACGGCGCGTCTCGGTGGCACCCTCGCTGGCGAGCACGGAGACGGCAGACTCAGAACGCCGTTACTGAACAAGGTGTGGAGCAAGGAGGCGTTGAAGGCGTTCGCCCTGGTCAAGCAATCCTTCGATCCGGCGAACATTTTCAATCCGGGAGTGAAAATTCCGCTTCCAAACCAGAAAGCAATCGAGGATATCAAGTACGATCCCGCTCTCGCTCCGCTCCCAGCGGAAGTTCGCGCGGCACTCGACAGCGTCGTGAAGACGAGAGCGTACAGCCAGTTCCGGCTGTCATTGATTGGCAGTTCTTCTTAGCTTTCTGCCGCTCTCCGTCACCACCGTCCACCGCGAAGACCTTTGATCTACACCGAGCCACGCCTCACCCTTCTCGCGCGCCCGGCTTTCCTCGAGCCCGACCACCTTCGAGTCAATTGGCTCGGCGACAGTACCGACGGAGAGAAGCTGGCCGAGTTCGCTGGCCGCCTCTGCTACATGAGTCAAAAGAATCCCGCCAGGCGAGCGACCCGCGAGTACATCGACAACATCAAGAAGCAGGGCCACGGAAGCGTCCTCGAGCACGCGAACTATTCTCTGCTTCTCGAGGGAGTGAGCCGGTCTCTCACCCACGAACTCGTTCGTCATCGCGCTGGCTTCGCCTACAGCCAGCTCAGTCAAAGGTATGTCGACGAATCAGAGGCGCATTTCGTCGTCCCACCCGCGATTGTGGGAGATGAGACACTTGAAAGAGAGTGGCGCGAACAAATCGAGGCCGCGCAGAAATCCTACGTCCGCCTCGTCGAGCATCTGATGGAGCGCTATGGCTGGGTGGCCGACAAAGTCCACCGACGGAAGATGGCGAGAGAGGCGGCGAGGGGAGTCCTCCCCAACTCCACCGAGACGAAAATCGTCGTGACGGCAAACGCGAGAGCGTGGCGAACGATGCTGGAGCTCCGTTCGAGCGAGGGCGCCGAGCTGGAGATCCGCCGCTGCGCGGTTGCGATCGTCAAGCTTCTCTCTCGAGAGAGTCCCGCCTTCTTCTCGGACTTCGAGATTTATCAGGCGGATGACAGGCGCGAAGCCGCCAGGATCATCTACCACAAAGTCTGAGAAATTTTTTCTCCGAAAAATTTTTCTCGAAGAAATTTTTTTTCGACGAGTGCGGAATAATTATTGCGCCACATCGTTCGCGTTTATATACTCGTGACCATGATTCGATCGCGTGAGTTCTCGTAGGGTGTCGATGACTCTTATCGGACTCGCCTACAATCAGAAACCCGAGCCATCAGAGCTCGCCAGCCCTCTCTCCCAGGGCGGCCGTCAGCAAGACGGGGAGCTTTCGCGTCCCGACGAAGAGCCTCCAAGTAGAATCTCCGGCCTCACCGTCGCCGAGCTAATTGCCCGCGACGAGTTCGCCGAGTGGGACAGCCCCACGACGATTGCAGCGGTAGAATCCGCCCTCTCAAAGCTCGGAAAAGTCGTCCGCCTCGAGGCGAAAGAAGATTTTCCCGAGAGACTCCGCCAGACAAAACCAGATATCGTCTTCAACATCGCCGAGGGATTCAACGGCGTGAATCGGGAGGCGCACGTTCCGGCGATTTGCGAGTTCTACGGAATTCCGTACACCGGCAGTGACCCGTTTACGCTCTCACTCTGCCTCGACAAGGCGAGAACGAAGGAGACGCTCGCCTTCCACGGCATTCCAACTCCGAAATTTGCCGTGGTCACCTCGCTCGAGGATCTGGGATCAAAGACGGCGACGCTCCGCTTTCCTCTTTTCGTCAAGCCTCTGCACGAAGGCTCCTCCAAGGGAATCACCGACGGAAACCTCTGCCCGAATCCCGCGCACCTCCTGGCGCAAACCCGGTTTCTTCTCGAGAGCTACAAACAGCCAGTCCTCGTCGAGGAATATCTTCCCGGGAAAGAATTCACCTGCGCCGTACTCGGCAATGCCAAGAACGCTGCGGTGCTGCCGATCGTCGGAATGAATTTCGACGCGCTGCCTGAGGGAGCGCTCCCCATTTACAGCTTCGACGCGAAGTTCGTCTGGGATCGGCCGGAGAGGCCGCTCGAAATTTTTCAGTGCCCAGCGCGTATCACCAGAAAACTTCAGGCGTCTATTGAGCGAGTTACACTCGACGCGTTCCGAGTTCTTGGATGCAGAGAC
>CADDZN010000272.1 GCA_902812375.1 bacterium
GGGCGGTACCTGTCGCTAGACAGGTCGCTCAAAGTGGCTTGGTCCGCATTTGACCAAGCCACTTTGGGGGAGGAGATAGCTACTGTTGTTGCCCGGCGGTGAGCCGGACCTTACCAGAAGAAGCGTACCGATGCGGACTCAGTTCACCACGAAGTCGCGCACCATTCCATGCTCCAGGTGCGGCTTCCCGTCCTTCGCGTCCGGCACGAAACAGAGAAAGACATAATGACCGGCCGTGAGATCCAGCTCGAGCTCGTTCGACTTTCCGGGAGCGAGCGGAGCGACACCGCCGAGGAAGTGAGCCGGTGGCGGTCCCGCCATTTTCTCTGCCCACGCCGCAAGATCGGCCGGAGTTTTACCAGGCAGCAACTTCGCGATCTGGAGCTCGTGCGCCTGCTTGCCATCGTTTCGCACCAGCGTCAGACGGTCCCCCGCTCTCAAGGTCGTCGACGGTTGAAAAGTGTAGTCGAGGAGCGAAATCGTTAGCTTCGGCGCGGGACTGTTGGATGCGCTTTGCCGACTCGGTTCCACTACAACGTCGCGAACCATTCCCTTCATGAAGTGAGGGGCACCGTCCGGCCCCGGGATGATGCACAGCGCGGCGTAATGTCCGGCCTCGAGATCAACGATCGTCGGCAGAGAAGTCGAGCCGGGATCCGCTGCATTCGGTCCTCCTTCAGCAATCGCCCACGACGGCAACGGACCCGGTGTTTTCATTGCCGTCGCCAGATCGTTTGCGCTCTTGCCGTCGAGCAGGCGGACCAGGAAGAGGTGATGAGGCTGGTGTCCCCGGTTAACGAGATGGAATGTCGTGCGACCAGCCGAGAGCGTGTCCGGAAGCGCCAGATGAAAGTCTGTGGCGACCGCTCGAACGTCACCGCTCACTCGGTTGCCGTCGCTGGACGCGATATCTGAACTCATGGGAAATACGACGGCCGAGCTGAGCAAAGCGATTGTAAGGTAGTGCGAGATCATCCGTGAAAATTCCTATGGTAGTGAGGAGATGTTGATTGTTGGCGTCTCTGCTTTATGCCCGCTTGCGCGCGCGCGAACAGGGCGACACAATGTGAGCATTCCGAGTTACCGGTGCCAACAATGTTCGCAGGTGAGAATGGTGCTCGCTGTCCCCAAAAAGTGGGACAGCGACAGGGGAGGGTTGTTGACGTGGAGGCGGTCTTCAACAGCGCCAGGCGTGCATGCTACGCGGGGCTGGATTCGGTCACACTGCGGCGCGAGATCGCGAACAGAGTTTCGGCCGCGATCTCCTTCGACGCTCACGCGTTCAGCACTTGTGATCCCGATACGGGGCTCATGACTCACACCGTAGCCGAGGGCGTACCGACGGCCCTTGCGCGGGACTACGTTGAGCTGCTGTACCCTACCACTCTGGCCCGCGTAGCAATGGACCTTCCGCGGATCGGGGTCGATGTCTACTCGATGGCGCATGAATCACCCGAGGCTCGCAGCGTGTTGCGCAGCCACGGCATCGAGGAGCAGCTCCACACGTCGATCTCGGCTGGCGGACGTTTGTGGGGAACGTGGTGTCTCATACGTGCGTCGGCGTCGTCCTCCACATCCACGCGCGATTATCCATTTCTGAGACGACTGGCACCACATCTCGCCCGCGGCCTGCAGTCGGCGGCGCTGATAGATCGCGCACTCGCGCACGAAAAAGACTCCGGCGACGAAGATGTTCCAGGCGTGCTCGTCCTCGATTCGAAAAACAGACCCACACTGCGCACCAGGATGGTAGCCAGATGGCTTGAGGATCTGCGAGATGTCGGCGTTAGTATGCCGCACGACATCCCGGTATCGCTCGCGAGCCTTGCCTATCAGGTGCGTGCGAGCCGCAACGCCGGTCAGGACGAGGAACAGGTCAGAGTTCGCGGTCTCTCGGGACGTTGGTACACGTTGCGCGGCACCCTCGCGGAACCCGACGAGCACGGAGACAGGTCGGTTGTCGTAGTGGTGAGACCCTCGATGGCTCTCGAGGTTGCCGCACTTCTCACGCAACTGTACGGCTTCTCCGCTCGCGAGCGTGAAGTGGTGGCGGCAGTCACGCGCGGAGACGCGACGAAGGCGATTGCCGCGGCTATCGGGGTGTCGCCCCACACGGTGACGGAGCACATCGAGCGCGCATGTTACAAGCTCGGGGTGCGCGGCAGAAAAGCGCTCATCGCGAAGCTGTTTTTCGACGGTTACGCACCGAGACTACGACAGGAGAAACGAACGATCGCGAATCCGACGGCCTGACCCTCTGCGCACTATTTCTGCTCGAACAGCGATTTGAGCGCGCTTCGAGCGGTAATCCGCCGCAGGTACTGAAGCTCGTCACCCGCGAACGGGATCGGGACGATCTTGAATTGCTCCGTCAGCGCATTGTTGGCGACGGTGTTGTCGAGCGCGAGGAGATCGAGCAGGCCCGGCGTCACCGGCGGATTTGGAATAATCCTCTGAGCGAGCCCAACCAGCGGACGCAGAAGCGCGATTGGAACGGACACGAGCCTCCGCGTCGCTCCCATCGCGGTGAGAATCCGCTCCGTCATCTGCCTCAGCGTGAGCGGCACCGCCCCACCGAGGTCGTAGCTCTGTTGTACAGTATCTTTCTTCTCGAGCGAGAGACGCACGACACGCGCGACATCGTCCACCGCAATGGGTTGAAAGCGTGCCTTTCCTCCGCCCGGCAGTGGAAAAATCTTCGGCGACAATCTGATCAGACGCGCGAGCACGTTCACGAATTGGTCTTCCGGCCCGAAGATCACCGAGGGCCGGAGCACCGTCCACGCCAGGCCGCTCGTCTTCACCGAGTCTTGTGCGACGCCCTTGCTCCGCAGAAACGCGTGCGGCGAGGCACTATCGGCACCGTTCTGCGACATAAAGATCACGCGTTGCACGCTCTCGGCGCGCGCGGCGGAGATGAGGCGCTCGGTCATCGCGGTATTCGCTTCCCGGTAGGTCTGCCCCTTCCGCTCGATCGCGATTGCAGCGAGATGCACCACAGCGCCGCAGCCGCTCAATGAGCCGCGCAAAGTCGTCGCATCACGAGCGTCGCCAACCCGGAATTCGACTGGCAACTGTCCAAGCGCCATCGCCGCGCGAGCCGGGTCCCTGATAAGTGCCCGCACTTTCCAGCCGTTTTTCGTCAACTCTCGGCATGTATGGATGCCGACGAGTCCCGCTGCACCAGTTACAAGCACCGGCTTCTTCTTGTCCGCCGTATAAGGCAGCGGCTGCTCGGCAACCGCGGTGGCCGATCCTTCGCGCTCGTAAGAGTACGACTCGCGGCTAGCCATCGACTCCGCCCATCAATGTCAGTCCTTGCGCGGCACTTCGCGGCCGCGCGTCCCCCTGACAACGATCCGATAGATGAGCAGAAACATCCCCATGGTGAGGAGGATGTGAATCCATCCGGGCGCGGATGTAGCGAACGTGACGATGGCCCAGATAATGAGCATTACAACTGCCGCAATTATGCCTAAATCCATGGGGAAATTCGTTGACCTTGAGTGTGACGATGGATAAGTTCAGACAGTCAGTACCGCACGAGCGACAAAAAAATTTCAGGCATCATCGTTGGGGCGGGGAACTCACTTTTTGAGCCAACAAGTCCTTCGAGTGGGTCCAATAAACTTTGCTGACGTCATGCCCCAGTGCGGGGAAGACGGTAGGCGGGGTGAGGGCCTCAAAAATTCGACCGGGCTTCAAAAAACCTCTCCGTCCCAATTTTCCTGGAAGCTCCGCCCAACCGGCGGAGCTTCTTTGTATGCGATATCTTACCCTAAACATGCCCCGCGTAACAGTCACCCGCCGCCTCCGCTTCAACGCCGCTCACCGGGTTCATAATCCGTCGCTCTCGGACGCCGAGAACTTGCGCCTCTTTGGGAAGTGCAACAACCCGAACTGGCATGGGCACAACTACACGTTGGATGTCTCGGTCGAGGGCGATGTCGAAGCGAAAACCGGATACGTGTGCGATCTCTCGCACCTCAAGAAAATCGTCGAGAAAGAAGTAATCGACATCGTCGATCACAAGAACTTCAACCTCGATGTGCCGTTCATGAAGGATGTCATCCCAACGTCCGAGAACATCGTGATCGCGTTCTGGACGATCCTTGCTCCCAAGGTGAAGCCCGGCAGGCTCACGAGGCTCGTGCTCTGGGAGACCGAGAACAACTATGTCGAATACACCGGACAGTAGCGATCTCGAGGGCGCCGGCGAGCTCAAGAACTCGAAGGAATTCGAGAAGCTCGTTCGTCGCGAGCTCGAGCTGCTCGGCGAGGATCCGGATCGCGAAGGATTGCTGAGGACGCCCTACCGCGTTGCTCACGCATTGAAATGGCTCACCCAAGGGTACGCGTCGAGCGCGCGCCAGGTCGTCGGCGAAGGAATCTTCAAGGAAGAGCACGACAACATGATCATGGTCAGAGACATCGAGCTCTATTCGATGTGCGAGCACCACATGCTGCCCTTCTTCGGCAAGGCTCATATTGCCTATATCCCTAATGGCAAGATCGTCGGTCTTTCCAAGATTCCCAGAATAGTGGACGTCTACTCGAGACGTCTCCAGGTGCAGGAGAGACTCACGGAGCAGATAG
>CADDZN010000273.1 GCA_902812375.1 bacterium
GGTAAAAGTCTCCCGCGTCGAACAGAACAGCATCGCCGAAGCTCTGGGAATCGAGCCCGGAACCGAGTTGCTGACCGTGAACGGGAGAGCGCTTGCCGACTTCCTGGATTGGGAGTTTCTGACCGCCGACGACGAGCTGATTATCGAGGCTCGTCAGCCCGATGGCGAAGAAGTGATTTACGAACTCGAGCGTCTGGACGGCGAGCCCCTTGGCGTCTTGCTCGCCCCTCCTTCCGTACGCCGCTGCGCAAACCGATGTGAGTTCTGCTTCATCGAAGGTTTGCCGGAGGGCTTGAGAAAGCCGCTCTACATCAGGGACGACGATTACCGCCTGTCCTTTGCTTACGGCAATTTTGCGACGCTCTCGAATGTGAAAGAGCGCGACATCGAGCGCATCCTGGAGTACAGACTTTCGCCCCTCTATGTCTCGGTGCACGCGACCAATCACGAGGCGCGGAAAGTCCTTTTGAACAACAACCGTGTTCCGGATATCAAGGCGCAACTCGCTCGTCTTGCCGAGGGCGGAATCCAGTTTCACTGCCAGATGGTCGTTGTCCCTGGTCTCAACGATGAGGCAGTACTCGAGGAGTCGCTCCGGGATCTCTGGGACATGGGGAGCGCCGTTCTCTCGGCTGCAGTGGTTCCCGTCGGACTCACCCAGTTCTCCCATCTATACACGGCGAAGTCGATGGATCGGGGCACCGCCCGGGCAATCCTGGAGCGTGTCGAATGGTGGGGCGCGCGCGCCATGTCCGAACGTGGGGAGACATGGCTGTTTGGATCGGACGAGCTTTACATGCTCGCGGGTCGTGAGCTGCCTGGTCCCGATCACTACGGCGATTTCGCGCAGATCGAGAATGGAGTCGGAGCCGTTACTTCATTGCGCATGCGGGTAAGCGCCGGCCTGAAAAGTCTGTCGCGACGTGAGGGTCAGAACATTGGCGTAGTGACTGGACTCGCAATGGGTCCACTGCTCGCGCCGCTTCTCGAACGGCTGAGCGATACAACAGGCGCGAACTTCGAGCTGATCGTCGCCGAGAACTCTCTCTTCGGTCCGACGATCACTACGGCCGGATTGCTTGTTGGGAGGGATATTCTCCGCGTGCTCGAGAATCGCGGCGATCTGGATATCGCGCTTATACCCGCGGAAACGATCAACGAGGACAGCGTATTTCTCGATGACTACACTCTCGAGAATGTCAGAAGCGCACTGCCTGTTCCGATCTTTCCGTCCTATGATTTCATCGATGTGCTTTCGTCAGAAGCGAGCGGGGTGCTAGCGTGAATCTGCCGGTAATAGCGCTCGTCGGACGTCCCAACGTAGGGAAGTCGGCACTCTTCAACCGGATTGTCGGCGAGCACAGCGCAATCGTGAGCGATGAAGCTGGCACGACCCGCGACCGCCACTTCGCGCGAGCCGATTGGAACGGCCGTCAGTTTTGGCTGGTCGATACCGGCGGCCTGACTGACGATCCGCGCGTTCCGATGGACATCGAGATCAAGCGCCAAGTGCTTCAGGCGATCGAAGAGTCGGATCTGCTGATGCTCGTTGTTGACGCGAAGACGGGGCTGCATCCGAGCGACCGGCGCGTCGTCGATCTCCTTCGTGCCGCGCAAAAGCCGTGGGTTCTGATCGCGAACAAGGTCGATGATCCAGCGACGACGGACTTCTTTGAATTCTACGAGCTCGGCGCCGGTGATCCGATCCCCGTCTCTGCTCTCAATGGCAAGAATTCCGGAGACATGCTCGACGCCGTCGTCGAGAGAATTCCAGTCGTCGCAGAGGAAGCACCGGAGGCACTTAGAGTTGCTGTCGTCGGCCGGCCGAACGTCGGCAAGTCATCCATCATCAACCGGTTGTTGGGTGAAGAACGCCTCGTTGTAGCCGACGAGGCGGGCACAACGCGCGACGCGATCGATACACCGATGTCCTTCCACGGCAGGGAAATCATCTTCGTCGACACCGCCGGGCTCCGTCGTCAGTCGAAGGTGGACGATGGCATCGAGTTCTACTCCGCGCTGAGAACGCGCCGCGCCATCGAGCGTGCCGATATTTGTGTGCTCGTCCTGGATGCTGTCGAGGGATTACACAATCAGGATCTGAAGATTGCGGCGCTCGCGTGGGAGAGTGGCCGTGGATTGATCGTCGTCGTGAACAAGTGGGATCTCAAGGCAAAAGAGAACAACACCGCGGCGACGTTCGAGAAGGAAGCGCATGAGAAGGCCCCGTTTCTCAAATTCGTTCCGTTCGTCTTCACATCGGCTTTGAGCGGACAACGGGTGACGAAGATCATGGAGTTGATCCTTGAAGTCGACGCCGAGCGCCATAAGCGGATCAGCACATCTCAGGTGAACACTACGCTTGAAGAGATAGTCGGCCGCAGGCAGCCGCCCCAGGCAGCGGGGCGCGAAATAAAGCTGAATTACGCGACACAGGTTGAAACGGCGCCGCCCACTATTGCCGTGTTCGGGAACAACCCTGATCTCGTGCAGGAGCACTACGTGAGATATCTGCACAACAGCTTTCGCGAGGTATGGGGATTTCGCGGCAACCCGCTTCGCATCATCATGCGCAGAAAATCTGCCTAGATGTCGCCGATAGTCGGCGTCCTGATTTCATATCTCGCAGGATCCATCCCGTCCGCCTATCTCGCGGGCAAAGCGCGCGGCATAGACCTGCGGAAGCACGGCTCCGGCAATCTCGGCGCGACCAACGTAGTTCGAGTACTCGGCCCCCGAATTGGCGCCGCCGTCTTCATCGCGGATCTGCTCAAGGGATTTCTGCCGGTTTACTTCCTTCCGCGCTACACGGAAACCCTGCGACCGGAGTTGTGGGCGCTGCTCTTCGGCGCTGCCGCCATTGCCGGCCACGTGAAGCCGATCTTCCTCCTCGGCAAGGGCGGAGGGAAGGGAGTTGCGACTGCGAGTGGGGTATTTCTCGCACTCGCATTCGTGCCGATGTTAATCGCCGAAGTTATGTGGATCATCGTCTTTTATTTCAGTCGGTACGTGAGCCTTGCGTCATTAGTTGGCGCCGCGGTTTTACCTATCGCGATTCTTCTGTGGTCGCGAAATCCGGAATCGCTCGTGTTCATTGCAAGCGTCGTCATCGCGGTATTCGTGTTCTGGACGCACCGCGCCAACATCGGCAGGTTGCGTCGCGGCGAAGAGCATCGGTTCGTCAGGCGAGAGAGTACCTCCTGATGCGCTGTGCGGTGATCGGGGCTGGCGCGTGGGGTACGGCGCTCGGCGATCTTCTCGCGCGGAATGGGCACGATGTCCGGCTGTGGGCTTACGAGCCCGACGTGGTCGACGCAATCAATGGCAGTCACGAGAACAAGCGCTTCCTCGCGGGTCACCGCCTGACCGCGGAGTTGGCCGCAACGAACGATCTCAGCGACGCCGTTGCTGGCGCCGAGTTGCTCACTCTGGCCTGTCCTTCGCAGGTACTCAGGCGGATTGCGAGATCGGCGAAGTCCGACATGGGCGCCAACGTTCCGGTTGTCATCGCGAGCAAGGGTCTCGAGCGCGAAACGCTTTCGCTGATGACGACTGTCGCCACCGAGGAAATCCCGCGCTCGACGGTGGTCGCCCTCTCCGGGCCCAGCTTTGCCGCCGAGGTCGTGCAGTGCCAGCCGACGGCGGTCGTGGTCGCTTCCACGAGTAGCGAGGCTGCGTCAACCGTGCAGCGTGCCTTCAGCTCGCCGTACTTTCGCGCCTATACCCATACCGATGTCATTGGCGTCGAGCTCGGCGGCGCACTCAAGAACGTGATGGCTGTCGCAACCGGGATCGCTGAGGGACTTGGCCTGGGTTTCAACGCTCGGGCAGCACTCATTACCCGCGGCCTCGCTGAAATGACGAGGCTGGGCCTGGCACTTGGCGCTGAGCAGAGCACATTTGCGGGTCTCGCCGGGTTGGGAGATCTCGTGCTGACCTGCACAGGCTCGCTGAGCAGGAATCGCACAGTGGGTCTGGAGTTAGGGAAGGGAAGGAAGCTGGAGGATATACTCGGCGAAACCGAAACGGTCGCCGAGGGAGTGGTGACTGCGCAGAGTGCGCGCGAGCTGGCCGTGCGTGCGGGAGTAGAAATGCCAATTGTCGACACGGTGAACCGTGTGCTTTTCGAGGGTCAGCCGCCGCGAAGCGCCATCGGCGCGTTGATGACCAGGGAGCTCCGATCGGAGGTAGACGAATGAAAGCGAAGGAACCAGTGCAGGAGTTCTTTTCAATCGGAGATGTTTGCACACTCACCGATCTCAAGCCCCACGTGCTTCGCTATTGGGAGAGCCAGTTCAAATTTCTCCACCCCGCGAAGAATCGATCAGGGAATCGCGTGTACCAGAGGCGGGAAATCGAGTTGATCATGCTCGTAAAACAGCTCCTCTACACCGAGAAATACACGATCGACGGCGCGAGGCAGAAGATAGATGACTATAGAAAGAGCGGAGAGTTGAGAACGGTGGCGCGCGCGGCGCTCGATTCGCAGGCTGTGGACACCATGGAGAACGAGTTGCGCTCAATCCTGGCGATTCTCGACGGCCAGGCCGTCGAGCAAACCCGGAGCGATGCTTGATCGAGCCATTGGTGG
>CADDZN010000274.1 GCA_902812375.1 bacterium
CTCTGATCGGGTGAGCTCGTCGAAAGCCGCTGCCGCCTCTGCCGTGAGAATAATGCGCATCGCATCATACTGAAGATCCGGCAACGCGACCGGGATGAGACTGACTCCTAGGCGCTTGAATACTTCGAGTGCGGCGTCGTCGAAATTCTTTGTGCCGTGGAGCGTGCGCTTGGGATCGTTCGGATCCGTCGCCGGCAGATCGAACGCGGCTTTGACGTAACCGATTCGCAGCGCACGTGGTGACAGCGACGCATCCCAATGGAATGGCGCGGCGATGACAGTGTTGTCCTGACCATCGGGTCCGTAGATGGCGTCGAGGACCAGTGCGCAGTCTTCTACGCTCCGACAAATGGGGCCGAGTTTATCCATGGTCCACGAGAGCGCCATGGCGCCGGTGCGCGGCACTCGGCCGAAAGTCGGGCGTAATCCCGTCGTCCCGCAGCGAGTCGACGGCGACGATATCGACCCCAGAGTCTCACTGCCAATCGCAAATCCAACGAGACCCGCCGCCGTGGCCGATGCCGGACCAGCGGACGATCCACTGGAACCCTGATCGACCTTCCAGGGATTTCTGGTTGTAGCGCCGAACCAGATGTCGCCCTGCGCGAGCTCGCCGAGCGTGAGCTTCGCGACCAGAACTGCACCCGCCGCATCAAGTCGTTGAACGACGGTCGCATCCGCATCGATAACCTGGTCCTTGTATGGACCGGCGCCCCAGGTCGTCTTGTAGCCACGCACGGCGAGCAGATCTTTTGCGCCCCAGGGTATCCCGTGCAATGGACCGCGATATTTGCCGCGCTGAATTTCAGCGTCCGCCGAGCGTGCCTGATTGAGCGCGCGTTCCTCTGTGAGCGAGATCACGCAGTGCAGAACAGGATCGTATCTCTTGAGTCTCGCGAGATACATTTGCGTCAGCGCCACCGACGTAACGCGCTTCCGCCGCACGAGCTCCGAGAGCTCCGTTACTGGGAGAAATGCGAGCTCCTCGATGCTGCTGCCGAGTGAGCGCACGGCAGCAGAACTTCGCACCATCGGCTGTCGCTTCTCTGGGACAATTGTCTTTCCGGGTGGAAGCGGATCGAAGACGATTGCGGGGCTGATGGAGTTGGGCAATGGAATCTTGTGCAGCGCTTCTATCCTTTGTTCCTGCTGCTTCAAACCATCGAGCATCAACTCACGCTCTGCCGCGTCGAAGTGGACACCCGCAATCTCCTCGGCTCTCGCGATGGTTTCCGTGGTTATGTCAGCGCCCGCCGCGAGCTGGGACCAGAGCACTCCGGGAAACAGCGTGGAGGTGAGGCCGACTCCGGCGAAGTATCCCATGAATGCTCGGCGATCGAAGTCAGTGCTCATTTCGATGTCTCCAAAGATTGGCTCGAGTTGCTGGCGACCGCGTGAAGGGGTCGCGCTAGATCTGCGATTTGCTGAATGCCGGAGCGCCGTCGAAATCCTGGAGCTTCTCAATGTGCATCCAGCGATGCTTCGCGCCGACAGCGGTCAGTAAACTGATAATGTCGGCGTCGTCGAGGTCTGAGGCCGGCTCACGCGAGACGAAGCGACAGCGAAAGTGATCGACGAGAGATACGCGCCGGTCAGGGCCCGGGAATACCATCGCGCCTCGATTGCTGATCATCTCGAGACGCAGTACTGACGGCTTCGAGCTCGCCTCGAGACTTGCCGCGAGAGCTTTGGGCTCGAGCTCGGACTCGACATAAATATCGACGCCGATTACACGGCGACTTTTTGCGTGGACCGCGTTCACTCCGATTTCTCGAGCAGGGAGATCCACCTCTTTGTATTCCTTCGGCGGGCTCACCTGAGAGCGCTTGCCCAGGTTGGAGATAACGGCTTCGGTGAACGCGGTTGTCGATGCTGGATTCTGAACGCCAATCATGTCGCTGGTTCGAATGCCGCTCTCGAGGGTTACGAGCACAGCCTGCTCAACATCGTTGGCGGCTTTGCCTTCGCCGATGTGGCGCAACATCATCGCGGCGCTCAAGACGAGCGCTGTCGGGTTCGCTTTGTTCTTTCCCGCGATGTCGGGGGCGGAGCCGTGCACAGCCTCGAAGATCGAAACTTCATTACCGATATTCGCGGATGGCGCGAAGCCCAGGCCACCCGTGAGTCCCGAGGTGAGATCACTGAGGATGTCGCCATTCATGTTCGTGGTGACGATGACGTCGAACTGTTCGGGCCTCATCGCGAGCTGGTGCGCGCAGTTGTCGATGAGGATGTGCCTGGATTGGATCGACGGATATTGCGGAGCGAACTCCTCGAAGGTGTGCTGGAGTAGTCCCTCGGTGAGCTTCATGATATTCGACTTGGTCGCGCAGTGAACGCTTTTGCGGCCTTCGGCGATCGCGAATGCGAATGCCAGTTTGACGATTTTTTCGCAGCCCTCGCGAGAGATGATCTTGAGGCCTTCCGCTACGCCAGGCGTCTGCATGTACTCGATGCCTGCGTAGAGGTCCTCGATGTTCTCGCGGACGATGACGATATCGAGCTTGCGGCCGGTGAACGCCGTCTGAACTCCGGGGAGCTCACGCACGGGTCGGATGTTGCCGTAGGTCTCGAAGAGAGTGCGGAGCGTGACGTTTGCGCTGCGGTTGCCGTAGCCGATCGGTGTTTCGAGTGGGCCCTTGAGAACTACGCGCGTACGCTCGATGGAGTTGACTGTCTCCTGGGGAATTCCGGTCTTGATTCCTTTCTGGAACGCGCGCGCGCCGGCCTCGCAGATGTCGAATTCCACAGCGACGTTGGTCGCTTTTATGATGGCCAGTGCGGCGTCGACGACTTCCGGGCCAATGCCATCACCGGGAAGAACAGTTATCTTTCGCTTCGCGGGTGTCATCAGGGGAAATTAGTCCCTGCGTGAATTCGTTTCTAGCGCGCGCGTAGCTCAGTTGGATAGAGCGTCGGCCTCCGGAGCCGAAGGTCGTGGGTTCGAGTCCCGCCGCGCGCATTCATATACCGAGGCGTTTCTCGAGCTCTTCGCGCCGCGAGCGGGCGAGCTTGATCTTCACGCCGTTCCGGAGCTGAACGTCGCAGTCGCCGCTGGGCGATTTGAGCAGCGCGTCCACGCGATCGAGCTGCACGATGGCCGAGCGGTGGACGCGGAAAAAACGCGCGGGGTCGAGCTGGTTTTCCAGATTCTGCATCGCTTCGCGAATTAAGTGCTTGCGGCCGCCAACCACCAGCTCCGCATAAGGTCCACTGGCCAGGATGTAGTCGATCTCCGACACCGGGATGAAGCGGACCTTGCCTCGTGACTCGACGGGAATGCGCTCGAGATAGCGCGGCCTCGCGTTTTCGCCCGCATCCTTCGTCGCCGTTTTCATGGGCGCGTGCCCGGCTGTCTCCTGAAACACTGCTAGCAGCCTGTCGCGCAGGCGGTCGGCCTCCTCCAATCGGGTCATGCGCCGAGCTCGCTGAAAGGCCTCCTCGAACCGCTCGTCGTCGAACGGCTTCACGAGATAATCGATGGCCGCGAGATCGAATGCCGCGAGCGCGTGCTTGTCGTACGCTGTCACAAACACGGTGGTCGGCATATTGGCGGGTCCGATTGTGCGCACGACCTCGAGACCCGTCATACACGGCATCTGTACGTCGAGGAACACGAGATCCGGCGCCAGCGATCGAATTGCCTCGACCGCCGAAATGCCGTCGCCGATCATGCCGACGATCTCGACGCCGCGCTCCTTTCGTAGCAGGCCCGCAACGCGCTGGCGGCCGAGGGGCTCGTCATCGACGATCAGGACGCGGAGCGGTGGGTGCTCAGGCATTGCGTGCGCTCCGGCGCTGGGGCGTCGTGTGATAAGGGAAGCGAACCTCCACGATGGCGCCGCCGCCTTCGGCCGCGCACAGCGTAAGCCGCTGGCGCGCCCCATACAGTTGCGTAAGGCGAGCGCGCGTGTTTGACAGACCTACTCCGTCGCGCGCGTCCTTCGCCGGCCCCCGGCCGTTGTCGCGCACAGTCAGTACGAGATCACCATCTTCGCGCACTGCGCGCACAGCCACGCGTCCGACTGCCTGCATCTGCGCGACTCCATGCCGAAAGGCGTTTTCGACGAGCGGCTGGAGCACGAGGTTCGGGACAAGCGCGTCGTCGAGCGATGCCTCGGTCTCGATGGATACTTCCAGCTTGCCCTGAAAGCGCACTTCCATGATGTCCAGATACCGTTGCAACATCTCGAGCTCACGAGCAAGTGGGATCTCCTGTTCGTCGCCCTCGCCGAGGGTATGGCGCAGGAGATCGCTGAGCCGCGCGATCATCCGGCGCGCGCCAGGTGGATCCTCGTCGACGAGCGTCGAGACCGCATTCAGCGTATTGAACAGAAAGTGCGGATTGAGCTGCGCGCGCAAAGCATTCAAGCGTGCATCGGTGACCTGCGCATGGAGCTCCGCCGCTTCCGCGCGAAGCTCTGTGGCTTCTGCCTCGAGTCGCCGGGTCTCCTCCAGGCGTGCCTGATAGCGCACGTAGTAGTTTCGCGCGAGTCCGGCGCCGAGCACGACCACGTACACTATGAAGTCGTAGAGGAACGAGAACCGCGAGAAGAGTCCTCGGACGGGTTGAGATGGCGGACGG
>CADDZN010000275.1 GCA_902812375.1 bacterium
CGCTCGGCCTTTCCCGACCAGTTCCTCGACTGGTCGGGAAAGGCCGAGCGTCTGTCGTTCGACGTGCCGACGCTGCCGCTCTTCGTGCACGAGCGGCTTTCGACGCAGGCGATTCTCGAGACGCTCAAGCGCCACCGCCGCGACGAGCAGGAGATGCTCGACCTGTTCGGCGATCCGCGCCGCTCGATTACCGACCAGGTGCTTCGCGCCTACGAGCACAAGGACAAGTGGGTCAACCGTCTCCTCCTCGGCGATTCACTGGTCGTGATGAACTCTCTGCTCGAGTACGAGGGACTCGGCGGACAGGTGCAGATGATCTACATCGATCCGCCGTACGGAGTGAAGTTCGGATCGAACTTTCAGCCGTTCGTGCGCAAGCGCGATGTGAAGCACAACGACGACTCCGACATGACTCGCGAGCCGGAGATGGTGCAGGCTTACCGCGATACTTGGGAGTTAGGACTGCACTCGTACCTGAGTTACCTCCGAGATCGACTGCTTGTTGCGAGAGAGTTGTTGACCGAGAGTGGCAGCGTATTCGTGCAGATCTCGGATGAGAATTTGCACCACGTAAGGGAAGTGATGGATGAAGTGTTTGGCGCAGATAACATGGTGTCGCAGATAACTTTCCTGAAAACGTCCGGCTTTGAGACAACAGGGTTGGCCACACTCGGCGATTATGTCCTTTGGTACGCCAAGGACCGCGTCGAAACTAAGGTTCGGAAGATATTCAGGGCTCAGAACACGGAGGTGGGCGAAGGTAACGCGACTTGGGTGCTGTTCCCGAATGGCTCGTATCGAGGTGTCACGGCAGAAGAGAAAAGGCGAGAGACGCCCATCCCTGACGACGCTCGCCTCTACAAACCTGACAACATCGTGTCGCAGGGAGCAGCGTCTCAGTCCCAGCCGTTTCGCTTTGGCGAGCGCACGTACCTTCCACCCAGTGGATCACATTGGAAGGCCAACTACCCGGCAGGAATGGAAAAGCTCGCGCAGGCCGGCCGCATTCACGTCGCGCGCAATTCCATCCAGTATCGACGATTCTTGCTCGATTTCCCAGTCGAGGAAATTGGCAACGTCTGGGAAGACACGCGCACTGGGAACTTTACCGACGAGAAAATCTATGTGGTCCAGACGGCAGCCAAGGTGATAGAACGTTGTGTCCTCATGACAACCGATCCCGGCGACCTCGTCCTCGATCCAACCTGCGGATCCGGCACCACGGCCTACGTCGCCGAGCAGTGGGGTCGCCGCTGGATCACCATCGATACCTCCCGCGTCCCGCTCGCCCTCGCCCGTCAGCGAATCCTCACCGCCACCTATTCATGGTATGAGCTAAAGGACGATGCGCGCGGACCGGCCGGCGGATTCGTCTACAAGCGGAAGCAGAACAACCGCGGCGAAGAAGTCGGCGGAATCGTCCCGCACATCACCCTGAAATCGATTGCCAACGACGAGCCTCCGAAAGAAGAAGTACTCGTCGACCGCCCCGAGATCGACAACAGCATCACTCGCGTCTCGGGCCCATTTGTCGTAGAAGCCACCATCCCAACGCCCGTCGACTACGAGGGCGACGGCATTGAAGATTCCGGCGCTGTTACCGCCGAATCCTACGATTCATTCGTCGATCGCATGCTCGATGTCCTGCGCCGTAACCCGAAGCTCCAGCTTGGGCAGGGCCGCGTCGTCGAGCTGCGCAACATTCGGCCGCCCGCCAAATCGATGTCCATCGCTGCCGAGGCAGTCGTCGATTCCGGCGCACTGCCGGGCGCAACGCTGTCGGATGTGATTGACCAAGCCGAAGAAAAACGCGGGGATCGACTGGCGCTGTCGTCCAAGGCTGTAGCTATCGCGTTCGGTCCGGAGAATGGCGCCGTCAGCGAGAAGCTCGTCTACAACGCCGGCAAGGAAGCGAACGCGCGCAACTATTCACATCTGTTCGTGATTGGTTTCGCGATTCAATCCAACGCCCGGGAGATGATCGAGAATGCCGAATCCGTCATCGGAATCCCCGCGACCTACGTCGCGGCGACGCCCGACATCTTGATGGGCGATCTCCTCAAGACTATGCGCTCGAGCCAGGTCTTCAGCGTCTGCGGATTGCCGGAGATCTCGATCGCCAGAGCAAAGAAATCCGACAAGTCCGATCCCGACCGTTACATCGTCTCGCTCCTCGGCCTCGACACTTTCGATCCCGTCAGCATGGAATCGACGTCGCTCGACGGGAAGGACGTCCCCGCCTGGCTGCTCGACACCGACTACAACGAGCTCTCCTTCCACGTCTCCCAGGCATTCTTTCCGGGAACCGGCGCCTGGGAAAATCTCAAGCGCGCATTGAGAGCCGAGTACGCGGAATCGGTGTGGGATCATCTGAACGGAACGGAGAGCGCGCCGTTCGAGGCATCGCCCGAGACAAAGGTCGCGGTGAAAGTGATCGATAAGCGTGGCAACGAGCTGATGGTGGTGAAGACCATCGGCGAGGCCATATCGAAGGGATGATCCAGGCGCCGGCGGAGTCGCGGGATCTCGTGGACGAGATCGTCACGAAGCTCATCTCGAAATTCAATCCGAGGAGGATTTACCTCTTTGGAAGCAGAGCGCGAGGAGATGCGCATCGCGATAGTGACTATGACTTCCTGATCGAGATCGATCGGGTTCCCGAAGGTATCGCACTCACCCGGCAGGGCATGACGTGGCTCCCGGATTTTCCCGAGGCCGAGGTCCAGGTACATCTTCGCTCGCCCGGTCAGCTCGAGCGGCGAAAGGATGATCCCGGCACCATCGATTGGGATGTAGTGCGTGAAGGACGCTCTCTGTTCGCGCGCGAAGGTTTGGCGGAAATCGTTCCGGCTCCGAAACGACGAAGCGTACACGAGCGCCCGCCGAGGGCGCCGCGGTCTTTCGCCGGATGGCTTGCGCACGCCGAGCGCGATATGCGACTAGCTGTGCATCTCTCTTCTGATTTCGCGGAGTGGAAGGAGGGTATCTGCTTCTACTCCCAGCAGTCCTCTGAGAAGTTTCTCAAGGCGCTAGTTATCTCGCGGAATGAACGTCCCGCACGGACACATCAACTCGATGAACTCGTGCGCCAGCTCCGTCGCCTTGGACTCGATCTAGGCGTACTCGAAGAGGACGCCAGATTTCTGTCGCCGTTTGCCGTCGATGTGAGATATCCCGATGAGGGCAAACGCGGATCGATTCCTGAATTCGAGTGGATTGCGCGGCCGGTCGAGGTTACTGAAGCCGAAGCTCGGCGGATATTTGATATCGCAAAGCGAATCGAAATTGCCGTGCGTGCGAATTTGCCGGGCGAGGGCAGATGATCCAGGCAACCACGGAGCCTTCGACCGTGCTCGACTCGATTGTCAGCGCGATCGTAAATCAGGTCGCGCCGCGGCGTATTGTCCTGTTCGGGAGTCGGGCTCGCGGTGACGAGTGCATAACAAGCGATTACGACCTGATGGTAGAAATTGACGAAGGCGATGACCTTCGCTCCACTCGCGATGCCATTTGGTCGGCGATGTCTGCGAGGCGCTGGCCAGCAGATGTAATCGTGCGGACGCCACGACGTTTTGTCGAGATGCGCGACGACCCTGGTTACATCGACTGGGATATATCCCGTCAGGGACGCGTTCTATACCAGCGAGGACCACTCGACTCATTGCGATCGGGGGTCATGCAGGTGTCGGAGCCGAAAGATGGCTGGGCTTCCATGGGAACATGGTTACAGCGCGCCGAGGACGACTTTCGGGTCATGGAGAACTGTTTGGCCAGCAATCCCCCGATATGGTCTGGCGTGGCTCTCCACGCCCATGAGGGCACAGAAAAGCTGCTTAAAGCACTGATCATCCGTCGTGGCGTTCATCCGGACTGGATTCATTCGCTGCGTGCGTTGATGACCAGCCTTGAACCCGAAATCGCCACTGATAAGCGAGTCCAGCGGTCGTGCGACTTGCTTGATGCATTGTACCCACGATCCAGGTACCCAGGTGAAGAGGAAGATCTTCCCATCACCGAAACGGAAGCGCGCGATGCTGCCGACGCCGCGCGATTCGCCCGCGCTATGCTTCTGCCTCGGATTGTGCGAAAGCCATGACCGTCGAAGTCACCCAACCAATCCTCGTTTCCCCCTACGAGGAGCCCGACCGGCATTGGTACATCCAGACTGGCGAAACCCCTCGACAGGTCGAAGGCCGTCGACCCTCTTTCGTCTTCCAGCCGCGCAATGAGCGCGAAGACTGGGATCTCTCCGACGGCACCCTCGCGCGACTCGATGGCTACGAGAACGCCTACGAGATGGTGTTGGTCAAGCGTCTTCGCGCGCTCGTCGGCCGCTGGCGCGACGATGGATATCCGGGCGTCACCCGCACCACGAGCGAGCTACTGAGTCTATGGAAGCGGAAAGATCGCGCCCAACGACTGTTCTTCGCGCAGATCGAAGCCGTCGAAACGATCATCTTCCTGCGTGAAGCGCGCGCGGACTACCTCCAGGGCGTCGACGTCCCGCGGGACGAGCCCGCAGCGGATTCCCGTCGCGAAGATTTCTCACCCTGGACACGCTACGCCTGC
>CADDZN010000276.1 GCA_902812375.1 bacterium
ACATCCTTGAGCCGCGCTACGGTATATGCTTCCCGTGACTGCCTGATTTCTTCAGCGCCCTTTTTCGGATACCCGAGCGAGACGATGACGAGCGTGCTGTCGGCGCGCGCGACGTCGATAGAGCGCGCGAGGGAGTCTAGTGCGACGCCGCGGGCGGCTTCCGGATCGATCACGACCGCGATGGCGTCGACAGCGAGCGTATCAGCGAGCGCGAGATCGTAGGTGATGGCGATCGGCGGCGGACCGCTGCGTAGATCCGGAAAGATCTTCAGTCCGATCTTGAAATCACCTTCTGGATGCTCTTGGAGCTGGTCGTTCGCGTGCTGCGCGTAGCTTCTGATTCCCGCGTACGCTCCGGGCAGCTCGACGACCACGAGAGCAGTCATCACGACGACGACGACGGCAATCACCGCCCGCGCGAGTCGTGTGATCGTCCAGCGCGCTGGTAGCGATGGCGCGAAGATCGGTACCTGTAGATAGATGGGATTCCACAGCACCGGTGTGCCGAAGAATGTGCCGAGCATGCTGGCCTGGGCGGCGTTGAGCGCGAGCCCGAACTCGAGCGGTGATTGTCCACGCGTGATCACGAATTTCGTCACCGCAACCATTGCGATCACTGCGTTGTAAACGAGCAGTGGGAAACCAAGCATCGGCGTGACGAGTCTGCGGCCGAGGGCGTAGATGGTCTGAAGGAGAAAAACCAACGCGGTAAACGGCCATAGCCACGATACAAGGAGAATCGCGCGACCGTAGAGAAGCGACTGGGAGGTGTAGGCTACGACCAGCGCCGGCACGAGCAGCAATCCGGCGATGCCGGTGACTGCCTGGAAGGAACGGGGGATGCGCCGGAGCTGCGCGATGCGACCCGCCATCAGGATATCCCAGGCGATGATTGCCGCCGAGATCACTATGTAGAGGGCCCCGAGCAGGCTGTGCGGGATCATCGAGCGAAGCTAGAGAGGGCAATACGCGCTGGCAAGCATTCACACGCGCTCGTACTTTGTTCTCGCATGAATCGCGGCGCGCTGTTCACGCTTCCGAATACACTGTCGTTGTCGCGCGTCGTTCTCGCGCTCGCGTTCGTGCTCGTCACGGGCCCGCGGGACAGGATCGCGCTGATCGCGGTGGCGGGACTCACCGACTTCATGGACGGCTGGCTCGCGCGACACGAAAAAACCGAGAGCACCGCGGGCGCGCTTCTCGATCCAATCGGCGATCGGGTTTTCGTTTTTGTCGCGATATCTACCTACCTGATAGAAGGCCAGCTCACGACTGGCCAGTATGTCATGTTCCTCACCCGGGACATTGCTACGGCGGTTGGCTTCGTAGTCGCCAAAATTATTCCAACGCTGCGGCCCGCGGTCTTCAGGGCGAGAATGCTAGGCAAGATTGTCACCGTCCTGCAACTGGTGACACTCGTGGGGATACTCGTCATGCCGGAGCTGACGCGAATTCTCATTCTGACTATCGGCATTATTTCGGCGGCATCGATCGTCGACTACACCTTTGCCCTGTGGCGCGGGCGAGCCCGATAGATTTCGACGGGTGATTCGAATCAACTGTGTCGCTACGGCCGTTGCGATCGGGCTTGCGTTCTGCCTGCCATGCAACGCGGGCGCACAGATTCCAACTCAGGCGGTTCAGACCGAGGCGCGAGTTGACGGAATCTTCGCGCGCACCAGCGGTTTCGAGGCGGGACTCGGCGTAAGCGTGCCGGCGGGGATTTACCTGCGAACGGGCTTGGTCGCTGGGCTTGGGGCCGGTAATCATGGGCTGGAAGGTCGAACGGATTTTGTCTCTCGCTTCAGCATGGATCCGTTTCGGCAGAGCCGCTGGGCGCCTTACGCCGGTGCCGGTCTATCCGGACGCTACCGCTCGACGGAAGCGGGGGGATCGCGGGTCTTCCTACTCATTTTTCTGGGGATCGAAGGTCCGCTCCGGAATGGTGCGACCGCCGGATGGGTGCCCGCGATCGAGCTCGGCCTGGGCGGCGGCGCGCGCGTAGGGTTCGCGATGCGCACTGCAATCACTGGGCGAAGATAGCTGGCGCGCGCTTCTTCTGGCCACTAACACCAAAGATTGCTGGCTTTCGATAGGTCCAAGGGTTATTGCGTGTGGACTGGCCGTACTGCGTGGGATTGAACTACGCGGACAAGAGCGGATGTAGCGGACAAAGGCGGACGGAGCGGAAGCAGGCGGAGCTCGTTTCCTCTGGCTACCAAGCTTTAGGTGATGCGCATGCTCGGAATCCGCGGGAATGCTCGAAATCGGCTCAGAGTGTAGTGAGCGCTCCTCGTGGCGGGCCCGGATCCTTTTTTTATGAACAGCAGCCGCTCTCTTAGGCCAGTTCTTGCCACCCCGAGGCTCTGGCTGCGCAGTAACAACAAGTAGAGAAGATCTATCGCTCAGCCTTGAGACTAGCTCGCGCACAGGTGCCGTTCCGAGCATTCCCATTCATTTTGAGCATGCGTACATCTCACGCTTGGCAGTATAGGAACCGCTCCCTCCGCGTGTTTCCGCTACATCCGCGCTTGTCCGCGTAGTTCAACCCCCACGCAGTACGGCTAGCCCACACGCAATAACCCTTGGACCTATCGAAAGCCAGCAATCTTTGGTGTTAGTGGCCAGAAGAAGCGAGCCATTCCAGTCCACCGCGCGATGTCGAAATAAAAAAAGGGCGCTCCATTGAGCGCCCTCTTTTCTTACACTGCTCGTCTGACCTTTGGCGGCTGAGCGAATCTCTCGCCGAGTACTCTGAGCTCGCCTATTTCTGATGGCTTCAGCTCATGGTACCGCTCCGTCAGGTACGCCATCGTGTTGTCGAACCAATCCTTTTGGTCCTCGGGCGCTGAACCTACTACTCCGCAGCGCATAATCTGCTGAAACAGCTCGTCCCGGGCCTCCTCAAAGGGAGTTGCCACTCGGACCGGTTCCTTTCTGAATCTGTTTTTCTGAGTGTTCATCAAGTCCGCTGAAGTAAAACGTCTATGAAATTTTGCTCTCTCAATCTACTGATCTTAGACACCATTTCATAGGAGAAAGGTTCATGCCGCCGCGCGTCTTTTGATGAAATCGAGCACCAATTCAGAGAGATATTCGGGGTTTTCCTCTGGGACGAGGCGTGCAACACCCGCGAGTCTCACGAGCCGAGCATCGGGAATCGCATTGACGAGGCGATCGGCGAGTTTTGGATCCACCCATCTGTCTTCGTCACCCCATACGATGAGCGTTGGTGCGTGGATTTCGGCGTACTCGTCTTCATCGAGATCAGCGCGATGCACCGAGCTTGCAAGAGTAAGCAGATGGTTCGCTCCGTCTTTCCCGACGAACGGCGCGAGATAGCGCGCGATGAGCTTCATCGGCATGTGCTCGGGGTCCGCGACACTTCCCTTGAGCACGCCCTCCAGCAGAGGCGCTGCGCCCATTACTCCGCGCGTGAGACTGAACGCGAACCTTGCGGTCCGCCGCTGCATCTGCGTGATGTCCTTCGCCGGAAGCTCATCGAATGCGGGTGTATTGATGAGGACAAGCTTCTCCACTCGCTCCGGACGATTCGCGGCGAGCTTCATCGCGACATCGCCGCCAAAATCGACGCCCACGATCACCGCGCGCGCGACACGCAGCACCGTCATCGCCGCGTCGATGTACTCTGCCTGTGCGGCGATTCCGAAATCCGCGTCGAGCGGCCGGTCTGACTGGCCATGGCCCAGCAAGTCGATGGAATACGCCGTGTGTCCAGCCATCGTGATCGCTGGAGCAACTGCGCGCCAAAGAAAATTGCAGGTGCCGAAACCGTGCAGAAGAATGACGGCTGTCCCGCCGTGTCCATAGCGTTCGACGTGAATCGCGCCAGGCCCCACCGGTGCTCTGAGGACATCAGCTTGCATCTCTATACCCCTCTCTTAGCTTTCGCGTCGTGACGCACTCTGCAGTCACTGCAAACATTCCGGCCAGAAAAAATGCCGCCGAACGACCGTCCGCCGAAAGTCAGGAACGCACCCCGCAACAACGCCGTCAGGCAGGCTCGCAATGCATCAAACCGGCCAAAAGCTTTTTACTGGCTGCTCGGAGCTATCGCCGTTGTTGGCGTTGCCGCGCTGTCCTACGTCGCGACCAAGCCCAAAAATACAGTAAGGGATGTTTCTGATATAGCCGACACGACCAATGCCGGCCCAGCCCAAGGTTACTTGCTCGGCAAACCGGACGCCCCGGTCAAGATCGTGGAATTCGCCGACTTCGAGTGCCCCTCGTGCGCCGGCTTCTCGGTGGTGACGGAGCCTGATGTCAGGGCGCGCATCATCAATCCTGGTCTCGCAAGTCTGACCTATATGGATTTCCCACTGACTCAGCACCGGAATAGTCTCCCGGCATCCAACGCCGCCGCGTGCGCAGATGAGCAGGGCAAGTTCTGGCCAATGCATGACCGGCTGTTCCAGGCCCAAACCGAGTGGAATGGGGAGGCGACCGACGTGCCGAAACCCTTCTTCAAGCGCTACGCGCAGGAGATTGGGCTTGACGTCGCGAAGTGGGAGAGCTGCTACGACGCGCGGAAAT
>CADDZN010000277.1 GCA_902812375.1 bacterium
CAATTGCGGGAGCGCGTGTGGGAGCGCGGACGTGTGGTTGCTTACTCGCACTGGCGAGAATTGGTCAGTCGCTGCACGCAACGAGATTTCCGAGCTCGCCTCGCCGGGCTGGGCGCTCGATTCACTGAGATACCTTGGCAAGTCCGCGGATCCAGCGTGGTACCGCTCACGCCGTGTACACGGGATCGCCACGAGCTTCGAAACTGGAGCGATCCTCCCCGCCTCCTACCTGACTTTCTCAGGCAACGAAGGATTTCGAGCCACGGTCAAAACCGATTCCTCGGGCGCGTTTCATCTGGACAATCTGCCAATGGGGAGCTCGCTCTTTTTTCACGTCGCGTGCCCGATACGGGGACGAGCGGATACGGTTGGGGGAGAATTTATATCGCAGACACGGCCGGGGTTGGATACGACTGCTAATCTGGCGGTGCCATTTCGCGGATGCACGCATCTCAATCGGAACAATGCGCTCATCGCCGGCACCAAACCACACGTCTTCGCAGTGCTCGATTCGAGCTACTCCTCGTCTGACAAAGCCGGCGTGTATCGCGGCGTTCTCGACGCAATATTTCCAGTCGGTGTGCGTAGTCCTTCCGCGATACTGCTCCAGCCGTCGCCCGTCCGCAGTTGTCCTTTCTGCATCGAGCCGGAAATACCACGCCTGGTGCGTAAGGGCGTAATGGAGTCGTCGACGGAGATCGATTTCGCGCGCGCCGCTGACACGACTGCCAACAGTCCTTTCACGTATCGCATTAGAGTCGACACACTGCCGTTGTGGGATCGCTACTGGCTCGCCGAATCCGGCAAGGTGGATTGGAGCGCGATGAAGGATGCGTACCCTGGAGTTCGCGCCGTGATTTCGTTTTTGCGCATCGGCTTCAATCCACGCCATACCGAGGCGCTCGCTGAAGTGTATGTCGATACCATTGGCGCGGACGATCAAACGGAGACTATGCTGCTGAAAAAACAAGGAGCCGGCTGGCGTGCGGTGCTGAGGGATGTCGCGCGTGACGGGACCTCTGGCGAGTGGAGCGCTGGGAAGTGCGAGCCGAGTGATGCTCCGGCGCACCCACCTTCGCGCGCCGAGGTCGAGAAGATTTCCGGCGACTTCCGTCTCGTGCGAGTGGGCGCGTCGAGAGGATTTCACGACACATTTCGCGGAGCTATCGACACTCTACGAATCCGACTCGGCGCGCTCCGACCAACTACGCGCAAACCGGAACAACTCGTCGGCAGCGGCGAACTGCTCGACGCGAACGGTAGCGCGGATCAGAAGGTGGTTGTGAGCTTCGCGACGAAGGGCAACGTGCCGGCAATTGGTTTGGCCACACGACTCCCGCCCGGCATAGCGCAGCTCGATGGTTGGGGAGAAAGCCATCGGATCCTTCGCATAGCGGGCGACAGCTTTTTCGGGACTTGGGATACCGTTGTCGGGCCGACGATACCCCTCAAGGGATATTTTTGCGCGAGTCCAATTTCTACGCGACAACTTCCGCCCGGTAACTGACCGGTCCTTCCGGAGTAATGCCACTTCATTTTATCCCGCCGCAGCAGCCTGTCCCGCGAATCGAAGCAGTTGCCGACACCGCGATCGCCGTGGACTCGATTCGACTGTACCTCTCACCGATTCGCGTCGATAGCGCATACCGACTGACTCCGAATGGATACAGCGGTGGCACCCACATCGAGCAGACTCTCGATTTCTCGGATAATGGAGATAGCGCTTCGGTGCCGGTCGTCGGTGAGCCCACCCGGACTATCGGCTCCCGGAATGAAGTTCAGTTTGTGAGTCCACCCCTCGCCGGTCCGTTCGAGCTGACGGGAACGTTCTCGGGCCGCCTCGGGCTTGTCACCAACAAACCGGACTTTGATTTCCAGATCTTGCTTTACGCGCTGACGCCCGAGCGGGACTACATTCTCGTTTCCATTTACTCAACCCGGTCGGACACGGTTGGCGAGGCGTCGCATCGCCAACCGCTGCAACCGGAAATCAGACAATATCGCGACTACCAGAGCGCGCGCTTGCCGATTCGCATGGTTCCGAACGGGAGTCGGTTGGTTGTTGCGATCACGGTTCTCAAGCCAACAGGCTCCGTGCCGCTCAAAATCGTCTGGTACGGCGATAGCTACATCGACTTGCGCGTGCTACATCACTGACCTTTGCGCCGCACGGAGGGAACGAGCCGAACCGCCCGTGACCCTCGTTGGTTTGCACTGAAGCGTTGTTTACCGTGGCGTTCGAATGGTTACACGATTCCGCGCGTGCGATCTGACGTTTCACCGTGCCGAGTGGACAAACCGAACGCCGAGAGTGTAGCGTATGGCCATGGCGATCTCCGTCCCGCTTTACACCGTCGACGATCTCGAAAACTTCCCGGACGACGGGAATCGATACGAGTTGTTGGACGGGGTGCTGCTGGTGACGCCGCAGGCCGCTCTGGTGCATCAGGTCGTTGCCAACCGCATTCAGTTAGAGCTCGGAAGCGCACTTCAGAAGCCCGGACTCGCCCACGTCGTGGGGCCTGGCGCCGTCGTCCGGATGCCGAGGACGCAGTTACAGCCCGATATTCTGGTCTTCCCAGCGCGGTTCAGTCCGATGACCGATTGGCGCAAGATCACGGAGCATTGGCTCGCGGTCGAAATCCTCAGCAGATCTTCGCGTGTCTACGACCGCGAGTTCAAGCGGGACGCTTACTTCGCGCTCGGACTCCAGCAGGTGTGGCTCGTCGACTGGCGCGACGAGTCGGTCGAGGTATGTACCGTGCCGGGAAAGAGCCGTGTCTTGCGCGAATCCCTCCGGTGGCGCGTTGCGGGAGCGGAGGTCGTTCTCGATCTGCACGAGGTGTTCGCGGGGATCGAGTGATCCGAGCCGAAGCCATTCTTCGCGTTTTCTAAACCCAACGGTCCTCGAGAGCTCCGTGTCAAAAGGGTTGATCGTCCACCCTCACGGAGCGCGCAACATGACCTTCGGGACACGAGTTCGTCCTCTCACGATTTTGATTCTTTGCTGCGCGATATCGGCGGCTGACGCGCAAGCGCCGAGTCGCGATCCGGACACCGACATCGTGGGGCTCTGGAAAGCGAAACGCTACAGTGGTAATGATGCCCAGGGGCCGCTCATCATCCAGCGAAGCGGTACCAAGTATACGGGCGACATGCTGGGTTTCACTTTCCCCGTCGCATGGACTAACGGCGAGCTCTCATTCGAGCTGCCAAGCGGACTCGGTGGATTTCGCGGCAGGCTCGCCGGCAATACAATCCGCGGTATCTGGTTCTCGAGTCCTGTCGGCGAGCTCGGTGGTGGCACGCCGGTTATCCTCGCTCCGAAATCGGCGAACCGGTGGTCCGGCGACGTGACGCCAGATGAGGGCGTCGAGACTTTATATCTGTTGATAACGCAACGCGCGGATGGCACTCTCGCCGCGTTTCTGCGGAATATCGAACGAGACTGGGGCGGGTTCGTGCCTATGAAAAGCGCGATCCGCACCGGAAACTCGATCGCTCTCGTCGGTGGACGCGCGCCAAACGCCGACAGCGTCCTCGTCACCGGGAAATACGACTCGGCCGACAGAGTAATGCTGCTCGATTTCGGCGGACGAGGGGGTGTTTACGAATTCACGCCCGATAACGACCCGCACAGCGATTTCTATCCGCGCGGCAAATCACCGGGCCGCTACGTCTATCGTGTGCCCCTCGCCCGCGACGACGGATGGCCGACAGCGAGCGTGGAAGACGTCGGCATCGATCGCGCGGGAATCGAGCGCGCGGTGCAGGCGATCACCGACATGTCGATGGATTCGCTCAACGCCCCGCAGGTGCACGCGGTTCTCGTCGCACGCAATGGGAAGCTGGTGCTCGAGGAATATTTCCACGGCGACAACCGCGACAAGCTGCACAACGAGCGCTCCGCGGCGAAGAGCGTGACCGCGACGATTATTGGCGCTGCAATGCTGGCGGGAGCGCCGATCAAGTTTTCCACTCCGGTTTATCAGGCGATGAACGGCGGGGCGCTACCTGCCGATCTCGAGCTGCGCAAACGCGCAATGACGCTCGAGCATCTGATGACGATGTCGTCCGGATATTTCTGCGACGACAACAACGACAACGCGGCCGGCAACGAAAATCAGATGTGGGACAAGCAAACCGATTTCGTGAAATTCACATTGGGTTTGCCGATGGCGTTTGCGCCAGGCGACACGTCGATCTACTGCAGCATCAATCCCAATCTGGCGCTGAACATGACCGGACAAGTGGCGAGCGAGTCGCCGTTTTATTTATTCGATCGTCTCGTCGCGACTCCGATGGGTATCACGCGCTACATCTGGCCGCTGGATCGCGTTCGCAATCCGTTTGGCGGCGGCGGAATGGCTTTCATGACGCGCGACTTCATGAAGTTCGGCCAGATGATGCTCGATGGCGGCACCTGGCACGGCCGGCGAGTAGTGAGCAGCGAGTTCGCACGAAGAGCATCGTCGTCGCTCACGAAAATCGGTGGGCGAGATTACGGTCTGCTCTGGTGGCCGCAATCATTCACCG
>CADDZN010000278.1 GCA_902812375.1 bacterium
CCAGGGCGTCGTGGTAACAGCCTTGGGCGAAACAAGGGAAAAGAGTCAGCTTGGGACAGCCCAACAGCAGTTGAGCACCCAGGACCTGACTCAGACCAAAACCCTCAACGTGATCAACAGCATTCAGGGTAAGGTCTCGGGCGTAAACATCACTGGGTCGGGCACTCAGGGCGGATCCAACCGCATCGTGCTTCGCGGCGCTAACTCGATCAGCGGGAATAACAGCCCCCTGTTCATCGTTGACGGCGTCCCGGTTTCAAACTTCTCACGTGGCGGCAGCGAACGTAGCGGCTGGGATTTCGGCAGCGCCATCTCCGACATCAATCCAGAGGACATTGCAACCATGACCGTCCTCAAGGGTCCAAACGCGGCCGCGCTCTACGGGTCTCGTGCGGCAAACGGCGTCATCATTATGACGACGAAGAAAGGCTCGAGCGGGAAGATGCGCACGGAATGGAGCAGCACTTATTCGTGGGAAAAGCCATCGATTCTGCCGGACTACCAGAACCTCTACGGCCAAGGGTCGGGCGGCGAATTCCAGTTCGTTGACGGCTCAGGGGGCGGAGTCCAGGACTACAACGATCAGAGCTTTGGACCGCGTCTCGACGGCCGTACTACTGGTTGCACCTTCATTCCCGGGACGACGACTTACGACAAGTCGGCGCCCTGCACGCAGTTTACCAGCTCTCCTGAGGCGCTCGCGTGTGTCGCGTCCGGCGGATCATGCGCGAGCTTCGGCACGCCCTGGATCGCTCATCCTGACAACGTCAAGAGCTTCTTCAACACTGGACACACCCTTTCCAACACGATCGCGGTCAGTGGCGGGAACGATCGCGCAAATGCCCGCATCTCATTTGGATCGGACCAGACGGCCGGATACGTGCCAGCGAACACGTTCCATAAAACCAATGGTTTGCTTAACGCATCGCTCAAGGTCAATGACAGACTGAGCTCTGATGCGAGCCTTCAGTACATCCGCAACGCGGGCGCAAACCGCCCAGGCGTTGGCTACAGCAACAGTATTCTCGAGCAGTTCGTCTGGTTCGGGCGGCAGGTCGACATGGACGCGCTTCGGAACTATACGCACCTGACGGCTGCCGACAACAACGGGCCTCCGGGCCGCGAATATAATTGGAACTATAGCTTCCACAGTAATCCATTCTGGACTCAGTTCGATAACCCGGTCAGCGATACACGCGACCGATTCATCGGCAACGTGTCGGCTACTTACAACCTGGCAACGGGACTCGACGCGACGGTGAGAACTGGCTCAGATCTTTTCCGCTACAATATCGATCAGCGGTTTGCGCCGGGACTACTAGTGGATCCGAAGTATTTCGGCGGATTCACCTTCATCAACGATTACAACAACGAGAACAATACAGATCTTACGGCCAGGCTTAATCGCTCACTTGGCTCGCGTCTGCAGGTTAACGCGATTACAGGCGGATCGATCAGGCGCGCAACCTACAATTCCAACAGCCAGTCGACTTCCGGACTCACGGTGCCGGGTATTTACAACGTGTCGAACGCTGCAATCGCCCCGACGCTTGGCCAGAGGCTGGAGCGGCGGCAAATCAATAGTCTGTATGGCTCAGCCGCCTTTACTCTGAACAACTGGTGGACGGTCGAGGGGACGGCGCGTAATGATTGGTCGTCGACTCTGCCCAAGGGGAATAACTCCTACTTCTATCCATCGGTTAACACGTCGATCATCCTCACCGATGCATTGCCGGGGCTGAAGAATCGGGTGCTGTCTTACGCGAAGGTGCGCGCATCCACAGCGCGAGTTGGGGCTGATGCGGATCCCTATCTGCTCCGCACCACCTACTCCGGCCTGAGCTCGAAGTTCAATGGTCTATCGCAGTTCACGCTGCAGGATGTCCTGGCCAACGCGACACTGATGCCGGAAATCACGCACTCGAACGAGTTCGGGGCGGAGCTCAGTCTGTTCGACGGGCGATTGACATTTGATGGGAGCCTGTACGATAAGTACACGAAAAACCAGATCTTCAATGCACCGGTTTCGAGTACGACCGGCTTCCTCAACAAATCGATCAACGCCGGAAAGATCACCAACAAGGGCGTCGACTTTCTCCTTGGCTTTACGCCAATCCAGACGGATGGCGGATTCACCTGGAATAGCACGTTTAACTACGGGCATAACAAGAGCCGCATAACAGAGCTCGCCCCGGGAGTACAGTCGTTGCTACTCGGGTCTCTTTTCGGCGCGCGTGTTGAGGCGCGGCTCGATAAGCCTTACGGCGCCATCATGGGTAGGGCGTGGGCTCGTGACAGCGCGACTGGCCAGCTCCTGCTCCGTAACGGGCTACCGTTCGCTGAGAGCACTTCGCCGACGCACTACTTCGGCTCTATCCAGCCGAACTGGACCGGTGGCCTTGGCAATACGTTCAGCTACAAGAATGTGAGAGTGTACGGCTTGTTCGACTTCAAGCGGGGCGGAAAAATCGCCAGCATCACAAATGCATTTGGCGACTTCACCGGTATCTTCACTCGGAACATTCACGGTCGCGAGATCGACTGGGACAATCCGGGAATCGTCGTGCAAGGCATCGACGTAACGGACCCCACGAAGCCGAAGGCGAACACCATCAACGTGAACGCAGAAACGTACTGGCAGTGTCTGGCCTATAATTGCCAGCAGGTAATCGAGCCATACGTGTATGATGCGAGCTACACCAAGCTTCGCGAGCTCACAGTCGGGGTTGACCTTCCGCGCAGCTTCCTCACTCGCCTCAATGCGAGCGCAATCAGTGTCGCGTTGACGGGCCGGAACCTTTACACCTGGAAGAGGGCTCCGAACATCGATCCAGAGTTCTCGTTCCAGACTGGCAACGATCAGGGGATAGAGTTTGCCGCGCTTCCCAATGCCAAATCGTGGGGCATCAACGTACGCATCACGCCATAACCCTATTTCCTCGAGATATCGACAACAATGACCAATAGAACCTTACTGAGACTGAGCTCCGGTATTGCTCTGGCACTGGTAGTGCTCGGATGCAATAACGACAAGCTCACAGGTCTCAACAAGAATCCGAACAGTCCGGAGGATGTCCCGCCCGGACCGCTCTTTACCAACGCTGCACGCAACACAGTCAACACGTGGTTCGGAGGTGGCTGGTACGACCTCCGCGCAGCGGAGTGGGCGACCCAACAGCTCGCTGAAATTCAATACAACGACGAAGATGTGTACGCGCGCATGCACGGTGCAGATACCGAAAGTGACTTCACGAATGCTTATTCCGGCGAGCTGAAGGATCTTCAGCAAATCATCGTCAAAGCCACTGCAGCAAAGGAGCCGGGGACATATGCACCGGCCATTGCATTGCGTACTCTCGGCTTTGCGTTCCTCACCGATTCGTGGGGTGATATTCCGTACTTCAGCGCGCTTGCCGGTGATTCGATCGGTGGCAGTCTCGCACCCAGCTACGATAAGCAGTCGGCGATCTATGCGGACTTCTTTAAAGTGCTCGACCAAGCTTCGAAGGATCTGGTCGGGGCGAGCAACACGCTCGGTGGAAACGATCCGATCTATGGCGGCAGTCCGGCCAAGTGGCAGAAGTTCATCAACTCGCTCCGTCTGCGACTGGCCTTGCGGGTTGTGAACCGCGATCCTGCGTTGGCCAGCGCGCAGATCGCCGCGGCGATTGCGGCGCCGGGCGGATTGATCCTTACCAACGCCGACAACGCGAATTTCCCGTGGCCTGGCGATGGTGTTTACAACAATCCGTGGTCCAACAGCCTCGGCGGTCGCGATGACTGGAGGGTGTCGAACCGACTGATGAACCTCATGCTCGCAAACAATGACCCGCGTATTCCGATCTATGCTCAGCCCACTCCCGCTGATCCGACGAAATACGCAGGTTCGCCAAACGGCATCGCGGTCACGAAGAATCCCTTGTACTTCAACGTGACCTCTCGTCCTGGTACGATTTTCTATAAGGGCAAGACAAGCTATGGCCCGACGTTCGGCGGCACTGGACAGCGGCTACCAACCTTCGTCCTCACGGCGGCGGAAGTGAATTTCACGCTCGCCGAGGCTGCGCAGCGTAGCCTAGGAGGTTTGACGCCAGCACAAGCACCCGCTTACTACAACGCCGGTATTACGCAGTCGTTGATGCAGTGGAGTTCGGTTGCTCCCGCGGCGCAGCAGATCTCGGCTGGGGCCATTGCGGCTTATTTGGCGCAACCTGGTGTTGCGTATCAAGGCGGCACGAACGGACTGATCCAAATCGCACAGCAGAAATGGATCGCACTGTTCACCGACGGCGGAAACGCATGGGCTGAGTGGCGGCGCACGTGCCAGCCAGCAACGGTTGTCGCTGGCGTGGATGCGACGGAAAACGCCGTACCGCGCCGTTTCGAGTACGGTATTCGTGAACTGACCGTCAATCGAGATGCTGTCGAGGCAGCCATTACGGATCAGGGACCTAACACTCTGCAAACGCCGGTCTGGTGGGACGTGGTTACTGCAGCCCCCACCAACACTCTCGGTACTGC
>CADDZN010000279.1 GCA_902812375.1 bacterium
TCAGAATCTGCTGCAGTTCTTCCTGAACGTCGTCGAGTTCGGGATGACGGTACAGCAGGCGGTTGAGGCGCCGAACATCAACAGCTATCAGATGCGATCGTCATTCGGCGATCACGAGGCGCGTCCCGGACTGCTCGAGGCGGCGACGTCGATGCCGGACTCGGTGAGAGCCGCGCTACAGCAGATGGGCTACACGCTGCGTTTCGTGCAGCGCAGCTCCGGCCCAATCAACGCCATCCTATTCGACCGCGAGCACGGGACGATGTGGGGCGGCTCGAGCAATCACGGCGAGGACTACGGGATCGCCTGGTAAGATCGTGGCGTAGGTACTCGGTATGCTTCGACCGGCGCCGAGTCGCGCTACCGGCCTCGGAGCTGCGCCACCGTCCCGTCCACCTCGACCGGGAACTGCTTGTCCGCGAGCTGGTCGTGATCGCCGAGCTGCGCTTTCAACCGGAACAGTTCGGTCTTGAGCGACGCCGTGATCTGCTGGAAGCCAGGTTCCCCGTACAGGTTGTGCAGCTCTAAGGGATCGTTCCGCAGGTCGTACAGCTCCCACTGATCTTTCGTCCAAAGTAGATCAGTTTATGCGTCATCGTGCGGATGCCGTAGTGCTGGCGGGTGTTGTGGTGCCCCGGATCGTGGTAGTAGCGGTAGTACATCGCCGTGCGCCAATCAGTCGGCGCGCGGCCGCGGAGCACGGGGAGCAGGCTCCTGCCCTGCATCTGCGCGTTCGGCGGCAGGCCGGCTGCATCGAGAAACGTGGGCGCGAAGTCCACGTTTAGCGCCATCGCGTCGATCTTGATCCCCGGTTTGATCCGGCCAGGCCAGCGCACGAGGAACGGCATGCGCAGCGACTCCTCATACATAAAGCGCTTGTCGAACAGACCATGATCGCCGAGGAAGAAGCCCTGATCGCTCGTGTAGATCACGATCGTGTTTCGCGCGAGGCCAGCGGAGTCGAGGTACGCCAGCAGGCGTCCGATGTTGTCATCCACCGACTGCACCGTCGCGAGATAGTCCTGCATATATCGCTGGTACTTCCAGCGTGTCAGCTCGTCGCCCTTGAGCGTGACGGGTTTTCCGTCGTGTTCCACGACCACGCTGTCGGGCGAGGTGTTGAGCCACGCGCTCCGCTCCGCCGGTGTGAGACCCGGTGGCGGCTCGAGCTTGAGATCGGAGTTCGTGATGTTTCTCGAGATGCGCTGCTCGTTCTCATGCAGCGCGTCGGTGCGCGTCTGGTAGTCGTCCCAGAACGTCTCCGGCTCTGGAATCCAGCGATCATGAAAATGTGCCGCGTGCGCCGAATCCGGCTGCCAGTTCCGGTGCGGCGCTTTGTGGTGGAGCATCAGGAAGAACGGCTTGTTCCTCGGACGATTCCTGATGAACGCAATCCCGAGGTCGGTGATGACGTCGGTGGTGTAGCGTCCGGTGTAGGTCGTCTCGCTTGCCGCCGAGTAGAAGATCGGATTCCAGTACGAGCCTTGCCCGGGAAGAATGTTCCACGTATCGAATCCCTGTGGATCGCTCCCCAAATGCCACTTGCCGATTATCCCCGTGTAATAGCCGCCCTGCTGGAGCAGCCTGGCGACGGTGAGTCGGTTGCTGTCGAAGCGGTTGAACATCGTCACGCCATTCACGTGCGAGTACTGGCCCGTGAGGATCGCAGCGCGACACGGGGTGCAGATGGAGTTCGTGGCGAAGACGTTCGTGAGCAGTGCGCCCTCACGGGCCAGCCGATCGATGTTCGGCGTCTGATTCACGCGGGACCCGTACGCGCTGATGGCGTGGGCTGCGTGGTCGTCGCTCATGATGTAGATGATATTGGGACGGCTCGCACTCTGAGCGCCTGCGCTCGCGAGGGCGCTGCCGAAAACAGCCATGAGGAGTCGCGCGCCGACGGCCATGAAGAAACATGAGAGCCGAGTATGGGAGAGTCAACTCACGATTGGGCCAACTTCTTTAGCGGATCCGAGTTGGAGATTTTGATGGGCCCTGTCTTCGTTGCGGCTTCGCCGTCGATTGCGAAAATCGCAATGCGTGCGCACTATAGAGTCCTTCCATCCCCACAAGGCCCGCATATGAAGCTCTCTCATCTGGCAATTCTCGCGTTCGCCGCGCCAATCGGCCTCGCCGCACAGCCAACTCCTGCCGCACCAGCGACCAACCCGGTCACCGCCGCTTTCCGCACCAGGATCGCGGGATTGCATCGCAACATCGCGCAGGCATTCGATTCCATTCCGGAGTCGAAGTTCAGCTATAAGCCGACGCCTGCGCAATTGAGCATCGGATACATCGCTCAGCACATCGCGAGCGACAGTTATTTCTTCTGCAACAACTTCGGCGCGATGAGGGGGACGCGCGCGCCGGAAGACACCACCACTGCGGATTCGGTCAAAGCAACCTGGCCCAAGGCCAAGCTCGTAGCGCAGCTCAAGGAGTCTTTCGCGTTCTGCGATCGGGCGATCGGCCAGTTCGACGACGCAAAGCTCGCCGAGCCGGTGACGATCACCTTTGGGACAAATACGCGGACTACTACACGCGCGGCGATGGCGCTCGGTCACGCGATCGATCTCGCGGATCACTACAGTCAGCTCGCCAACTACATGCGCCTGAACGGCATCACTCCACCGACGGCGCTGCCGAGGCCGCGCCCAGCGGGGACCTAATCTGACGAGACTACTGGCTCCAGGAGGTCCGAATGCGACACCGGATCTTGATGGCTCTGCTCGTATTTGGCGCGCTCTCGGGTGACCTAGTCGCTCAACAGACTACGTCGCCCGACA
Source organism: bacterium (assembly GCA_902812375.1). GTDB lineage: Bacteria > Gemmatimonadota > Gemmatimonadetes > Gemmatimonadales > Gemmatimonadaceae > UBA4720. Next base: position 2,787 of record CADDZN010000279.1, read on the forward strand.
CGACCACCCGTCCGGCGCAGCCTACGGTGAAGGCTGACTCCACTAAAGCCGACACGCACGCGGCGGACGAAGCCGCGCACCATCGAAAAATTCTGTGGTGGACCGGTGGCATCGCCCTGTTCATTCTTCTCAACTTGCTCATCTCGGATCGCCCGTCGAAGTAGCAGCGCCTAGCGCATCCCTTACGAACGGACCCTTCGCTTCGATGTACGCTTCTCTGTCCCGCGGAAAGCGCTGCGCCAAATCGTACTTCAACCTGGCGTAGGCGTCGCGGAGCGCATCGTCTGCACGGAGCCGATCGCGGAAAGCGAGATGATCCCGCCAGAATTGGCTGTCGATTTTGGTAAGGTGCAGATGATAGGATCGCGGATCTCCTCGTCGGAAAAACTCGCGCCCCGGAATGCCCTGCTCTCCCCGATGCTCATACCCAGCACTCGTGAGAACGCGGACATAATCGGCAAGTCGCGCGTCCTCCGGATAACCGCCGAGGATGTCCAGAATGGGCTTGGCCGCCAAACCGGGAACGGCGGTGCTCCCCATATGCTCAACCCTCAAGCGAAGTCCAGCGGCCTCGAAAATTCTCTGAAGTCGCTCCGCCTCGGCGCCAAACAGTCTTGGCCACGCGGGATCATATGGCACCAATCGGACGACGCCGCGCTCTAGCCCGAGGGTCATGCAACGCGGCTCACATCGCTCAGTGGATGTTGAATCGATTGAGGTAGATCACGAAACCAACGAGCGCCTGCACTACGCCAATCGCCAGGATCGTGACGTCTCGGCGATCTCTCCAGAAAAACCGCCCGAGCAGGGCGATGATAACGCCGGTGACGGCGAGAATCAGAAAGAAGCCGAAGATGTGATCCCGGTACGCGATTGCGTACCCGCCGATTGCCCGCGCAGCGAAAAAATGTCCGAGAAAGCCAACGACTGTGAGAACGGCGCCTAACCAGATCCAGCTTTGGTTCTGTCTACGGGTGACGGGGACTGCGTTCGATGTGGCCATGAATCCTCCGGAGGCTATCCACTACGGCTTTCATTACGCCCTGGTGTCAGCCGCCTTGAAACCCAGCGCACCGTTCAGCCACCGCACTAGCGGCAGCAACCCTTTGTATTTCCGTTCCAGAAGCGTCGCCAGCGATTCGCTCGTCACCTCGGCATCCGTCAGACTACGACCGGTTGTGAACGATTGATATCGCAACCACTTCGCCGCCGGGTGATCCTCGGAGAAACCGCGCGGCATGCGCTTGAGGACTGCCTCGTCGTCGAGTCCGTCGAAGCGACGCGGGATCGATCGCATCATCGCCTCGAATCCTTTCGGATCATCGGCAATGGCGCCGCGCAACTTGTTGAGCTGAGATCGCGGCGGCATCCACAGTCCCGCACCGAGGAGAGATTTTCCTGGCTCCAGATGAAAATAAAATCCGGCGCTCCCCGCATCCGCCTCGGCGCCGACGGAGCGCGACGCATTGCGATGGTAGAACCAGCAGGCAGCATGGGTTTTGTACGGTGACTTGTCCTTCGAGAACCGAATGTCACGGTTGATGCGAAACATCGATCGCTTCGTATTGCCGACGATCTCCGGCGCGAAGTCGGCAAACCGCACGTCGAGCTCCTCGATCAGCTCTCTCATAGGGGCGCGGGCCTCGTTTTCGTAGACGTCGCGATGCGCCTCGAACCAGGACTTCTCGTTATTCCGGGCGAGCTGACGAAAGAACGTGAGACTGCGTTTGGTG
>CADDZN010000280.1 GCA_902812375.1 bacterium
CCAGCACAGACATCGAGGCGGGATCTGACATCGCGACGGTGAGGGTACGCCCGTCTCGCTTGAGTGGGAGCACGCTGTGCTTGAGCGCGAGCTCACCGGGAATGAGCTTCGCGACGCGCGCGTCGACCTGAAATTTCGACAGGTCAACCGCAGGCATCTTGTGTTGCCGCGCGAGCATCCGGGTGAGGTCGGTCTCCTTGACGAAACCAAGCTTGACCAGGTTGTAGCCTACGCGCGTGCCGTTGTGTCTCTGCTCCTGGAGAGCCTTATTGAGCTGATCTTGAGTGACCAGCCCTTCTCTGAGGAGCAGATCGCCTATTCTCGGCGCTTTGGCGGCAGGAGCTGTCAAGGACGCATGTCCCTCCGGTGAGGCTTCCTGCGTGCTTTTGGCAGCTCGGATCGCCCAGGTATGACTGTGTTGGTAGGACGCGGGACGAGCGAGAAGGTTACGGTTGAGTCGAGCTTTGCTACCATAGAGGAACTCACTCCTTTTACGCGTCGCAGACCGTCTATTGAGCCGAACGGACCGAACGAATCGCGGTCCGCAACAATGCGTTTGGCGAGTGTTGGCCCGACGTACCTCAGAGACTCGATATCCTTCTCAGTCGCGATATCGAGATCGACCGGACCTATGGGTTTGGGCGGGGCTTTCTCTTTCTTCTGACCTTTGGGTTTGCGCGCACCGGCCTTTCTGGCGGAGTCGGCGGCTTCAATTTGGTGCTCGAGGGCTGAGCGGGCTTTGGCATCGGCCGGAGAACTGCTGTGGAGAGCCTGATACGCGCGGGTGGATGCGCCGAGTGCCAGGACAGTCGAAAAAAAGAGCAGTGCTTTACGCTCGGCAGGAGTCGGCATTACCGACCTTAGCACCGATTAGCACACTCACGTCATCGAAGGCTCGCGGGTGAGGGCGTACGCTCGCTGATCGACGGTAAATAGGATTACCTGGAGGAGAACTGCAAAATCAAGATATGACTACCGGGCGGGGAGAACTGCAAAGTCAAAATATGACTACCGGCCAAGGGCCAATGGCGGGTCGGCCGATGGCTCCGCGCTGGCCGTTTTTGCGCGCGCATTTGCAAAAGGGGGCACACGACGTCGGAGGCAACGCACGGTGGTACTGCGGTAGAATCTTGCTACGCATCAATAGAGGAACTTCCTCCTTCCCATTCTGGTCCTGAACGCTGAGAGACAGCCAGCACCGAGCCCACAGCCGACACGCCGTGAGCACCCGGCCGGTAGTCATATTTTGACTTTGCAGTTAAGCCACAAGGGACCCTCGCGCGCGTGCTATTCTCGAGTCACGAGCGCAGTCGCGACATCGCCGACAATGCCGAGCGACCTGGGGGAAATTTTGTCCATCGTGTCCTGCGGAGTATGGTGCGGCGGGTAGGTAAGATCGATGACGTCGATGACGTGAAGGCCGGCATCGAGTAGTGGAACGTGGTCGTCGATGATCTCGCCACCACTCTCCTCAACGAACACATCGGAATAGCCAAGGTCGGCTGCCGTCTGCCAGACGCGCGCGACCACCTCCGGCGCCCGCTGAAACGAGATCATCTCGTACGGGATGCGCAGATCCTTGTCACCGATCATGTCGAAGAGAACGCCGTACAGCGGGTGATAATCCGGAGACGGAAGGTGAGTGGCGAAATATTTGGCGCCGATGAGGACGTCGACTTCCGGCGGACCGAACTGGCCGTAGTCCTCACCGTCCGTGAAGAGGAGATCGACGCCGACATTTGGCTTCTTCTTTTTGAGTGCGTCACCGAGCGCCACGAACATCCCGACACCCGAAGCACCGTCATTTGCCGCAGGGGTCGGCATTTTGCGCTCTGCATCGGTGGCTGCTGATTCGGCGATCGGTCGCGAATCCCAGTGGGTAAGATAGAGGACGCGATCTTTGAGCTCTGGGCGAAAGCGCGCGAGAATATTGCGGAGCTGCAGCTTCTTTCCGTCGGCCGTCGTGTAGGTAAAGCTCTGAACTACTACGGTGTCCGCGCGTGAACGCATCTGACGAATGATCCAATCACCCGCGCGCTGCGCGGCTGGTGTCCCAGGAACTCTCGGCCCGAAATCAAACTGCGCTTTCGCGTAGTTGTACGCGGCGGCGCCGCTGAAACCAGTAGAAGTCTTGGTCGCTTTGGTCGCGTTGCTCTCAGATGTGCCCTTCTGCGCGTCGCCACGACAGGCGATGGCGACGAGAATGGCGAAGGACACCAACACTGGTTTCACTTGAACTCCCCGGCGTAAAACTGGAGATGCATGACCGCGCTCAAAACAGTCTGGGTGAAGTGGCGGTTAAGGTTACGGTCGAAGCTCTCGACGCGCGAGAGCACAAAGCTGGACGAGAGATTCTCCGCGACGTCCGTGTCCGCGCTCATGCTGAACGCGCGACGTCCGTTGTCCGAGAGTCGACTCTCACCCGTAAGAGCGAGCGGATTGACGACGAAGTCCTGCCCCTGACTCTTCTGGTAACTCAGACGCGTGCGCAGATCGCTGCGCGCGTTCCAATCAGCGGGCAACTTCCACGGCTTTGAGACATCGATGCTGAAGTCGGAGTTATCGCCGTTGCTGCTCAGACCCGGCTTTGCGTCGAGTCGTTTCGACAGCGAAAATCCGACGGTGCTCGAGACCGGGTGAGCACCAGAGAAAACGATAGAGCCACTCACGGGGAAGCTACGGACGCGAAGCTCACCAGTGTCGTCAAATCTTTCGCCGAAGAGTGGCTGCGTCCCATTGAACTGGCGGGTCTCGAGAACACGCGCATTTGCGCCAACGCTGGAGATAAGGCCGCTGAGCCCCACGGGTCTACCCGCCCACCGGAAGGAGAAATCCGGAAACACGACCTGAGTTCCATCAGCCACCTCCTGACCTTGCTCGAATCGCCGCGTCCAGTTGCGGGTATTGATGCGCTGATATCGCGTCGCGATACTCGCGCCGAGAGGAAGGTTGATGGAATGATTGAGCGAAAGCTGCGTGACCACGCCGACACTCGTTGCGAGCTCACCGCCCAGTTCTCGAAAGGTGTTGATGCCACCGATCGCGAACTGATATCCAAGACTCGCCGGCGCAGCGCTTCCGTCATATACAGATAGCACGCTGCGGTTGAAGTTGACATCGACCGGCTGCAGACCGCCGAGAAACCCGCGCAGAAAACTATTGCTGTCCGTATAAAGCTTGATGGCGCGCGGGAGATCGAGGGTGAGGCCGGCTGTTGTCGTTTGTGAATTACCCAGGCGTCGGGGAATGCGCAGGTTGCCGGTGCTGTCCCCTTCCCGCGCAAACCCCAAGGTGTTCGGGTCGCGCAACATGTTGTACGACGTTCCAAAATCCAGCCTTGGTCTGAACCAGGCGCTGATTGGCGGCGAGATGTTGATCCCTGCTTGCATCGCGCGCTCGCGCTCGAGGCCGGCATCGTAGCCAAGAACGCGATCGCGTTCTCCCGCGGTGATGAGCCCGAGCTGAGAGTCGCTGCCATAACCGCGCAGATCACGCACTGAGGTGATATCCCATCTCACCGACGCGGCCTTGAATGGATGAAAGACAAGGCTGCTCCCGTTCTGCCAGGTTCTGTTGCGTCCCTTGACGGGTCGCGCCGTGTCGTCGAATGCAATCGCCGGTTTCAGGAACGACACACGGTTGTCGTAGCCATTCGTGTAAGCGCTCGTCAAATGCAGCTCCGTGGGAGACCAGCGTGAGAGCTCCGGGACCAGTGCACGTGAGAGGTTGAAATCCAGACCCACTATGAAATTCCGCGCATTGCCATCCTCGTACTCGCTACGCGACGCACCCCTCGTGTAGGAAGAGTTGAGCGCGAGGTTGTTGAGAATCGGCGCCCACATCGAGCCGGTCATTGGTTTGGTGCGTCGGACGCTGAGAGTCACCGATGTCGCCGCAGAGCGCGGAGTGCGCAGTCCCTCCACCGCGTCGGCCTGGATATCCGTCTGCGAGACATAAAAGGGATCGACGGATGCGGATGTGTAGTTGACCGTAAATGGAATCGACAGGCCGAGCGACGACGGCAGCAGCTTCTCGAGGTGGAACGCCGAACTGACGTTCACGCTGTTGTCCGTCTGGAACGTCGGCTGCTCGGCCAGTTGTCTGAAGTTGGGATCTCTCCGACTCGCGTTGATCCTGATGTCGGCGAAGTCACTGGCGACAATCGTGAGTCCGGTCTGTCCCGCGAAACCTGTCTGGTTGACGACGCCGGCGAGCCTGATATCGTCCACCCACATCTCGAGAGTGTCTGCTGGATTGATTGGATTGGCTCCGCCGCCGGCAGGCGTGCGCAGCATTCCGACCGCCAACTCCTGCACAGCGGCAAGATTCGGCGGGCTCGATCCTGGGTCGATCGTGTACACGATGTATCCATCGTCACACGCTGCGTATCGCGACGAAGCTCCCACTCCCGCCGGTAGAGGCGTGTTCGCGATGAACACAGAGTCTATGCCAGTGCAGGTGTTGCGTTGCTTGCCCTGGAGATAAGCATTCTGGATACGCGCGCGGAGGGTGAAAAG
>CADDZN010000281.1 GCA_902812375.1 bacterium
CTCTGAGCTCAAACCGCTCATCGAATTTGGCGCCAGCCCGCGCGCAACACTTTCACTGGCGCAGGCGTCGCGCGCGCATGCGTTTTTGCGAGGCCGCGCCTTCGTGACACCCGACGACGTCAAGGCAATAGCGCCCGATGTGCTTCGACACAGGGTACTGCGCACCTACGAGGCGGAAGCCGAAGAGGTGACTAGCGACGAGATCGTCGCTCGCGTGCTGGATTCCATACCCACTCCCTGATCCATCCGTGATCCAGCTTCCAGGATTCAGGAGACGCAAGAAGGCCGCACGGCCCGCGCGCACTCCGGAAAAACCGATGGGAGTGCCGCCCGAGATCCTCAGGCAAGTGAAGCTGATCGAGCTTCGCACGCGCGGACTCGTCAACTCCGTTTTTACCGGCGAATACAGGTCAGTGTTCAAAGGGCAGGGGATGGAGTTCTCCGAGGTGCGCGAGTACCAACCGGGTGACGAAGTGCGCTCAATAGACTGGAATGTCACGGCGCGGATGCGACGTCCATTCGTGAAGCGCTACATCGAAGAGCGAGAGCTCACTGTAATGCTTGTCGTCGATCTCTCGGGATCCGAGAGGTTCGGGACAGTCAAGAGGTTCAAGAGCGAGCTCGCAAGTGAGCTCGCGGCGGTGCTGGCAATGTCCGCGATCCGGAACAACGATCGCGTGGGCGTGCTGCTTTTTACGGACCGTGTCGAGCACGTCATCCCGCCGAGAAAGGGAAGGAAGCACGTGCTACGGATAATCCGCGATCTCCTCGCATTCGAGCCTGTCGGCCGCGGCACAGACATGGTCACCGCGATCGATTACGTGGCGCGCATGCTCAATGAACATGCAATCGTATTCATCGTCTCCGATTTTCTGGAAGCTGACATCGATCATCCGCTCAAGCTGCTCTCGCAGCGCCACGATGTCGTCGCTGTCACCGTTGAGGATCCGAGCGAGCGTCAGCTACCCGATATTGGGATCGCGCGGCTTATCGATCCGGAAACCGGCGAGACGTTCGAGGTGGACACGAGTCACCCGCAGGTGCGCGATTCATACTCCAGGAGGGTTCTCGAGGAGCGCGAAGCGCGTAAGCATTTGCTGCGACGTTTGGCAATCGATGAAGTTGCGGTGAAAACCGAAGGCGGTGTCGTAGAGCCGCTGCTCCGTTTCTTTCGCGCCCGCGAAACGAGGGCGCGGCGCCGGTGATCCTGTCCTGGATTGGACTGGTACTGCAAGCAGCGCTGCCGCAGTCCACTCAGGTGCCACAACAGGCGCCGACTACGCTGTCTGTGCAAATGGGCTACAAAGTCAGTCCGGACACCGTGATCATTGGGCAGCCGTTCAATCTCCTGGTGAAAATTCTCGCGCCCAGGGGCGTGCGCTTTGAATTTCCTGCTGGACCCGACACGGCGATGCAGAACGGCGTCCGACCGATCGAGCTGCGTGGAGAAAAATTCGTCTCAATGCTGGGCGACACTGCGGTTGCGCTCTATCACCTCGTCGCCTGGGACGTCGGCGTTCAGCCGCTCCGAATACCAGACGTACGAGCGAGTCTTGGTGGTGAAGAGCGACGCCCGTCGCTCAGTGGCGCGACGGTTTTTGTTCGTTCGATTCTGCCAGCGGACACTGCTCTCAGGGTTCCAAAGCCGCCCCGTCCACTCATTGTCCTGCCGGCCTTCAACTGGTGGCCGTGGCTTATCCTGCTCGCTGCGATCGTCGCTTCCGTTCTCCTGTGGTGGATATGGCGGCGCTACCGCAATCGACCGAAAGCTCCAGTCGATCCTTACCTGCGCGCCCAGCGCGAGTTCGAGCGTATCGAGAAGCATGGGCTGGTCGAGGGCGGACAGTATGGGCTATACCTCTCGCTCCTAGTCGATGTAGCACGTGAGTATCTGGCCGCCCGCATCCAAGGCGTGCGCCGCTCAGACACTACTTCCGAGCTGCTCCGCATCATGAATCCGCGGGATGGAGTGGAGGCAGAGCTCCCACGCCTTCTCGAGCGTGCCGATCTCGTAAAATTCGCGCGCGCCATTGTTTCGCGAGAGGAGGCCACCGATGCCGCCTCTACGATACGCGCCATCGTTGACCACGTAGAGGCGCGCGTCAATCCGGACTCTGAGGCGGCGAAGAAGATTGCGGCGACCGAAGCGCGCGCGGCATGAACGTCTTTGGGCTTTTCGAATTCTATGCCCCGGAGGCGCTATGGCTGCTTCTTTTATTGCCAGCCTGGTGGCTCTGGCGACGCCGCCGCCGAAAGGATGCGATCGTGTTCTCGCGCACGTCTGTGCTGGCGAGCGGACCATCGACAGGTAGCTGGATTCCGCGGGCGATTTTTCTTCTCAGAAATCTGACGCTTGCGTCGCTCGTGCTCGCGCTCGCGCGGCCCCGATCGGGTGCGCACACCGAGACGCGCACCAGCGAAGGAATAAATATCGTGCTGGCGATCGATCTCTCGAGCTCGATGCTCGCGCTCGACTTCCGGCCGGCCAATCGAATCGAAGTCGCGAAGCAGAAAGTGAAACAGTTCATCTCGCGTCGCACATCGGACCGAATAGGAGTCGTCGCGTTCGCTGGGGAAGCGCTTACTCAGGTCCCACTGACGACAGATTATCCAGTCGTGATGCAGGCAGTCTCAAATCTGCAAGCCGGCCAGCTCGAGGATGGAACGGCGATTGGGACCGCGATCGCGACCGCCGCCAATCGTCTAAGAGACGCGCCAGGCCGCTCTCGAGTGCTCATCATTCTCACCGACGGGGTCAACAATCGCGGCAGCGTCGACCCACTCACGGCGGCAAAAGCCGCGGCTGCCTATGGAATCAAGATCTACGGCATCGGGGTCGGGAGCGTGGGGATGGCGCCCGTACCTGTTGGCCGTAACCCCTCTGGTGGATTGAGGTACGAGTATCAGCCCGTCGAGATCGATGAGCGCTTGCTGTCCAATATCGCGGCGATGACCGGTGGCCGGTATTTCCGGGCGCGCGACGCGGCCGCGCTGCAGAACATCTACAGCGTGATCGATCGAATGGAGCGTGCGCCGGTACACTCAACGACCGTAGTGAACTACAGAGAGCTCTATCGGTGGCCGCTTCTGGTTGGTCTGCTTGCGCTGGTGGGTGAGCTTTCTCTGGTCGCGTGGAAAGCGCCTCTTCCATGAGTGAGTTCCTGCGCTACGTCCAATGGCCATGGGCCTTGCCGGTAGCAATCCTGCTGTCGCTCGTTATGGCCTGGCTCGTTCGCTGGGGCGTTCGCGCGAGGGCAGCGAGACTAGCGCGACTGGGAACCCCCTCGATGATTGCGCGTCTCGCTCCTTCGATCACCCCTCGGCGCACCTGGACTCGCGTCGTGCGTGCGGCGGTCGCCGCGCTGTTGCTCGGTGTCGCCTTCGCTGGCCCGCGCTGGGGAGTTGAACAAAACGTCGTAAAACAGCAGGGAGTAGACGTCGTGTTGACGCTCGACGCCTCGCTCTCAATGCTCGCCACGGACGAAAAGCCGAGCCGTTTGCTCGCGATGAAGCAGGAGATCAACCGACTCCGCGATCTTTCTCCCGGCGACCGGTTTGCGCTGCTCGCGTTCGCCGGCCGAAGCTACATCCTGACTCCTCTCACTGTCGACAATAGCGCTCTCGATCTCTTCCTCCAGAATCTCGATCCTACGATCGTGGGTCAGGGCGGCAGCTCACTCGCGAGCGCTCTCCGGCAAGCCACGAATCTCCTCGCGTTGAACAAGAGCCCGGGCGACCGAGCGATAGTGCTCATGAGCGATGGCGAAGGGTTCGATAATCCCGACGATGTCCTGGCCGCGGGCAGACGCGCGCGTGCTCTCGGAATCACCGTGATCACAGTGGGGTTTGGAACGACCCAAGGCTCGACAATCCCAATTATCGAGAATCGTGTCGTCACCCAGAAGCGAGATGAGAACGGCAATATCGTGATCACGCATTACGATCCCCAACTGTTAAAGCAGATTGCCGACGAAGCAAAAGGTGTATTCATCGACGCGCGCACTCCCGACAGGGCTGGAAAAATTCGACAGGTCCTCAACAATCTCCACGCCAATCCACGCTCGGTAGTATCGGGGGAAAATCTCGCCATACAGTTCCAGTGGTTCGTGCTTGGGGCGCTTCTTCTGCTGGCGGCAGATACTTTTTCACAAACCCGCAGGCGAAGAGCGAGAGCCGTAGCAGCGGCCGCAACGACCGCGACAATGCTGCTGCTGAGCATTTCCTGTCGTCCGGGATCGCAGAGGGACAAGGCCGGGATTGCGGCGTACAACGCCGGCACTCTGCTCCTCAGGAAGGATTCCCTCAAGGCGGCGGTGCCGCCACTCACCAGTGCGGCCGATTCCAGGGACGCCGAAGTGCGACACCATGCGAGGTTCAACCTTGGCCTCGATTATCTCGTGCAAGGTCGGCGGGCCAAGGACTCCGCGGACGCGCCACTCGACAGTGCGCTTTACCGCTACAAACAGATCCTCGAAGTCGCTGTCGCCGATTCCGATGCGCGCTGGAATTACG
>CADDZN010000282.1 GCA_902812375.1 bacterium
TTGCAACCCAGTCCTGGAGAACCAATTTGTGCTCGGTTACGAGCGAGGCACGCATCGCATCGCGTACCGCGGAGCGAAGTGAGGTGTTTTTCATGCCGAGCGCAAGTGCACGCGCGATTACGTCGGCGGCGAGATCGTCAACGCTTTGACGATAGGAAGATTCAGATGCAGCCGGTCTCTGCTCGGTACCTGTAGGATCGGTTGCGCATCCTTCCAGAATGGCGAATGCGACTCCCCAACACACGCGTCCAGAAACTCTAATACTTCTTTTTCCGCAGGCAGAATCATTTTTCGGCGGCGGTTTGAGACGAGCGATTTCTCTATAAGCTTGGTCTGTTAATCGCGCCGCGACCGCTTGAACTTTTTCCGCGCGCGCGCGAAAGCATCCTCCGCCCGCCTCGGACCGTGCTGTCCCTTCGGCGCGAACTTCTTCCCGTGCTGCTCGTTGTAATTCACGAAGAACTGCTCGACCTGCTCAATCACTTCTTCCGGAATGTCCCCAAGCTTCACCGCATGCTGGTAGAGCGCTGACTCCGGCGAGACCGCGATGAGTCGATCGTTCTCCTCGGTCTCACCGTCTTTCTCCGTTTGATCGGCGGAAATTACACCGATGAGACGCGACTCCACGATCGTGCCCGGAGTGAGCGGATAGTCCATGAGAACGAGGACGTCGAGAGGGTCGCCGTCCTCCGCGACAGTCCCGGGAATGAATCCGAAATCAAACGGGAAGTTCGTCCCCTGCGGCATCACCGTTTTGAGCTTGAACGTTCCAAGTTCCGGGTCGTAGCTCAATTTGTTGGGAGAACCTTTGGGCGTCTCGATCACGACGTTGTACAAACCATCATCCGCGAATGGTGAGAGCTCACTGAGCGGCGCAACACCGCCTGGCGTCCTGGTCTGCTTAGATTTCTTTTGTCCTTTAGACTTTTTGGACATGCGGCCGGCTCGGTGTCATATGTCGTGCAACAGGCGAGCTTCGTGCCAGGTACGGTTCTATCGCGGCGACACGCCTCCGACGTATCGGGCGCCACGCTCCATCAACGAGGTGAACTCCCCTTCGTTTTCCTGACTGACGGCGGCACTCAATCGCTCCACGGCCGAGAGGAGTCCGGCGAGCGCGGACTCACCATATTGGTTGAGAGACTGGATCTCGAAGTAGAGATGCGGATTCTCGCCGGAGACTCTTCGCGCGACCTCCAGTTGCGCATCGAACGTTGTACTCGAGAGCTCCTTCAATCGTTCGGCCGCCTCACCACTGTCGGCGAGCGCGGCGAGAAACGCGATGTTCACCGCGTGTGACAGTCCCAGGATATAAGCGACCGTTCGGTCGTGGGAGTCGAGATCCATCTCGACCTGCACAACCATCGTCGGCGAGAAAAGGTCGCGCACACTCCTGGTGGCTTCCGGAACTCCCAGCTCGACGAAGATGATGTGCCGGCCCGACAACAGCTCGGTGTCCGGGCCGAACATCGGGTGGATCGAGGTAACCCGCACGCCGGCACGAACGAGAGCGTTGAGTCCGCGTCGAAGCGGAGTCTTGAGCGATCCAACGTCGAACACTACGCCACGCGGCGCACGCTCGGCCAGCTCCTCCAGAATCTCAGCGGATTTGCGAAGTGGTGCAGCGACGACGATGAAGTCGTGATCGAGCGGCGAGGTGCGCCAATCCTCGACATGCGGAAATTCTTCCGTGGTGCCCGCGGGATCCGCGATCTCGACGGCAAAGCCCTGCGAGTTGAGGAAGCGCGCGAACCAGCGTCCCATTTTGCCGGCGCCGCCAATGATCAGGACTTTTCTGCCTTCGCCGCCGGCGCTCGAGTGCACGCGATCCTGCTCCTGCACGGTGAGCGACGCGCGAATGAGTAACAGCGAGAGCTGCTCAGCGAGATTCGGATCGAGTCCCAACTCCGTGGCGGCGCGTCGTACGCGACTGAGGACTTCTTTCTCCTGCGCGTAATCGCGCGTAGACCGGCCCATCGCCGCTTTGATCCGGCCGATCTCTCCGGCGATCTCCTGACGCTCGGCAACGATGCGCAGCAGCGATTCGTCGAGGCGCGCGAGCTGACTACGAAGATCGGAAAGCGGGGATGTCAAACGATGTACTCCATACCGCAAACTTACCGATCAGCGTTCCCCGAGCAAAAGGAGCAGATGTTGAAATCGTCCTGGCGCGCATCGGACAACGAGCTGTACGGCTTGTCCTGCCCAGACCGGATGATCTCGTCGATCAGGCAGTTTCTGTTCTCGTTGTCCAGGTCGTGAACTTCACGCTTGTAGGGACTCATGTTGGCGACGTATTTCTGTCCGTTCATGTTCCCTTTGTACTTGCGCGCCACTGCATCTCTCCTGAAAAAGGGGTCTTGGCAGCTTCAACGGGCACTCGAGCCTTACCGTCGGCTCTCGGTGCGTATGAAAGATATTCCTGGAGATTTGCGCGCTTATGAAGACAGTCTGACGCGAATGTCATAATCCCTGCAGACACCGCGGATGCGACTACTTCGATGGTCGATGCAACGCCGGAAGCTCAGAACCCGCTCCCGCCTCCTCCACCACTTCCGCCGCCACTCGAGCCGCCACCACCGGAACCCGACGAGCCGGGGCTCGATCCCATACTGTTCGATGCGGCTGACGAGAAGTTGCCAAGGCTTTGTGAGAAACTCATCGCGTTGAAAGGTCCCGTTCCGCCCGAGTACCATTGCGGCGGCTCGCGATAGATGTCCTTGAATGCGCTGGCCCATCTGTCGGCGACGCCAAACGCCATCGCGTACGGCAGATATTTCTCGAACAATGCGGGCGAGGTGATCATCCTCTTGTAACGCTCCTCCTCGACGCGACTCAGAAATTCCTTGAAGCCGAGTGCGGCTTCTCGTGCGCGTGCGCCCGCGACGGTGCGAGCGGGCATGAGCTGCGCGAACATCAGCAGAATGACGATGGTAATCGCCGCGGAGATAAGCGTCGCGCGCGGCTGAAAGAGAGTAAGGTTCCCACTGAACGTCAGGACGGCAACGGCTCCGATGACGATCATTCCGAGCACCGAAAACCCGACAGCCTTCGCTCTGGATTTGTCAGGTCGCTCCAGATAAAAACCGGCCGCGACAAGGCTGTCGTAGATCGCATTCTTTATCGCAGGCAGACATCTGTAGAACCTGTTCTGGAGCTCCGAAACCTTCATCGAGTACTCGTCGAGCGGGGCGGACTCGCCCAACGCGTTGAGATAGCTCTGCTCGTGAGGTTTGAGGACGCTCCACTCGTTACGCTTCCGGAGGATGTCGATCCGGTAATCAGTCTTCTTCACCAAACCAAGAAGCTGCGATTGCGTCAGCTCGGTGATGTGGACGAAGCCGCGGACCGCGAGATCGACAAGCGTTGCAGTGATGTCCTCCATGTCGGCGGTATTGTCGACGAGCGTGCCGAGCTCGGCCGGCGACATTCCCTTTACGGGTTCGTAGTGAACAACTATTGCTTCGCCCTTGGGATCGCGGCCCTTCCGTCGCCAATATCGATAGAAGAGAACGAAGGCAATCAGCGGAAACAGGTACGGTGACCACTCGACGAGATCCAACACCTGTTCGTGCGCTTCACTCGGTCGTCCCGCTATGTAGCCGGGCGGCCAGCCGAGCGCGATCGTCATTCCCTCGTACGGCGCGAGGCCGTGTAGGGAGATGAAGCCGACTTCGTTCTCATCTTGTTCGATCTTCGCGTCGCTTGCCCTGGATCCCGCCAGTCCGGTATAGACGGCGGTACGCGTCGGTATCACACCGTCGGGAAGCACAACGCGCGCGTGTACGCTGTCGATCGGCATGTCCCACTCGTTGCCCGTGACATTCCAGTACAACTCGTCGAATGCGTCCTGGCGACCAGTCTTGAAGTAAAACCGGATCGCGTTGGCAACGCGGTAATGAATGAGAACTTTCCGATCGGCATCGATGGCGTCGGGAACGTAGATCCTGAGTGAGCGCGTCCACCCATTGTCCTTGGTGGACTCCTCGACGCGCAGTGGATTGCCGCTGCCGTCAGTGATGTTACCGATCTGGATGTCGAGCTTGGTCGCGCGCCCCCGCGCAGTGTTGTGATGCAGTGAGATGTCGCGGTTGATGCCGTGCCACTCGCCGTTGAACCGAACGGTCAACTGCTCGAGCACGTCCACAGTTCCGTCGGTATGGACGGTGAGCAGCGCCCCGAAGTCGCGAATGCGAATCGATTGCCCCTGCGATCTCGCGGAGAGGGGCAGGCACAGCGAGACCGCTCCAGCGAGCAGGAGTACGCGGCTACGCATTCTCACGACCGCGCGGAAGGACGAAAACCGATCGCGCTAGAAGCTGACTTTTGGCAGCTCGCGATCGGCGGCGCCAGCCTCGAAGAACTCGAGCTCGTGGTACCCCATTGGCCCAGCTATGAGGTTGGACGGAATCGTCGAGATCGCCGTATTGAAATCGCGCACGACGGCGTTGTAGTAGCGCCGGGAATTCTGTACCGCGTCTTCTATCGTTGCGAGTTGCGCCTGGAG
>CADDZN010000283.1 GCA_902812375.1 bacterium
CTTGTTCGATGGGCCCCCGCGAATACCCGAAACGCCTCTGACCCAACGAGAGATGGACCTCGCATGCTCGATTCAGCATGTATGTGAAGAGGTTGTGTTGCGCATAGCGAGGTACGCGCACCGTCGCACTGGACTCGACAAACTCTGCATGGCCGGAGGAGTCGCGTTGAATGCAGTCGCCAATGGGCGCTTGGCACGCGAGGGACCCTTCGCGGATGTCTGGGTTCAGCCCGCCGCTGGCGATGCTGGTGGCGCGGTTGGCGCCGCTTACTCCGCGGTGCACAAGTACTTCGGGGCTGCGCGTCCAGTGCACGCGGGTCGCGATTCGATGCAGGGGATGTTCCTCGGCCCGGCGTTCTCGCCCGACGAAATCCGGACTGTGCTGACACGCGCCGGCGCAAATTTCGAGGAATGTACCGATGCCGCCGGAGAAGACCTCGCTGCGGAATTGATCGCTCGCGGGAAAGTTGTGGGTTGGTTCCAGGATCGCATGGAGTTCGGACCGCGAGCGCTCGGTACGCGGAGCATCCTGGCCGACGCACGCGATCCCGAAATGCAGTCGACACTGAATCAGAAAATAAAATTTCGCGAGGGTTTTCGTCCTTTCGCTCCGAGTGTACTGGCGGACCGCGCGACCGAGTACTTCGACCTCACTGCGGAATCCCCGTATATGACTTTCGTGGTACCGGTAAAGGAGGGAATCCGGACACACCCTAGCCACGACGACCGCGGCGGGCTCGAGAGGATCTTGAGCGTCCGGTCCTCGATTCCGGCTGTGACTCACCTAGACTATTCCGCCCGGGTTCAGACAGTCGCGCACGACCAAAACCCGCGGTTTCACAGCCTTATTTCCCGCTTCGAGGAAAGAACCGGCTGTCCACTTGTGGTAAATACATCGTTCAACGTTCGTGGCGAGCCGATCGTCGCCACACCCGCTGATGCATTCGCATGCTTCGCGCGAACGGCGCTGGATTGTGTCGTCATCGGACCATTCGCGGTGCGGCGTGAAATGCAGTCGGCCCGGGCTCTTGCATCCACCGGTATCGCAATGGCAGGCGTCGATTGACAGACAATCCCATCGACACCGTGATCGCGCAGGCGGCGCGGGATCAAGAAGTGCGGAGAGGCCGCGAATTCGCCTTTACACTCGTGAGCGCGTTTCTCGTGCTTGGGTTGCTCGCGCTTGGTAAGGCTCGGCGTTCTGGCGCCACAGTGAGTTTCGCTCTTGCGCTGGTTTTCCTTCTCGGCGGTCTCGTTCTGCCGGAACGCCTTGGCCCTCTACGCCGAGCATGGATGAGGGCTGGGGAGGCCATCGGTATGGTTACGACTCCAATACTAATGGGCGGAGTGTATTATTTAGTTCTTACGCCGATAGCTTTCGTGCGGCGCGTCCGTCGCCGTGGGTCTCCGACGCAGCCGTCGGGGTGGCATCATCGCGAACCTCTCCCGCCACCGAGCCGTATGGAGCGTCAGTTCTAGAACTGTGGAACAATGAGAGCGCTGATAAAAGAGCTCTGGGCCTTCATGCGCGAGAGAAAAAAACTGTGGCTTGCGCCCATCCTCATTGTCTGCGTTCTCCTGGGCGGACTCCTCCTACTCGTGCAGGGCACGGCACTCGCTCCATTCATCTATTCGATTTTTTAATCGCTGAGAGCACTTGCTGCTACAGTAAACGAACGCCGGAGCCCATACCACCATCAGCCCCGTCTGCGAATTTATTGTGCTCCTCTCAATGCATTGAGAAGCCTCGGAAGCCTAGGGTCGTTCGGCGCCACTTGTGAGAGGCGACTTGCTGTCCGTCGCGCAGCCTCGATGTTACGCGACATGCCGTAGACGAGAGCGAGCTCATACAACGCGTCCGGCTGCGCGGGATCGAGTGCGACGGATCGCTCGAAATAGGAAATTGCTTGTGGGAGATCGTGCCGCTCGGCCGCGCGCGTTCCAAGCACGTTCAGCGCTGCTGGTGTCGGTCGAATGGCCACGGCTGTTCTAAGGGCCGTCTCCGCTTCGGCGGTTCGGCCGTCCTCTCCGAGAGCGCGCGCGAGGAAGAGCCACGGCTCATTGGCAAAGGGAGCATCACGTGCTAGCCCTGCGTACTCGGCCGCGGCCGAGTCGAATTGGGCCTTGCGCTCGTAATCAGCGGCGAGACGGAACTTCGCGATTTCCCAGCGCGCTCCTGCCGACACCGCGAAAGCCAAGCTGTCTAGCAGGTCGTGAGGGATGTACGTCCCGCGATAGTCCGTCTGTGCCGAGACGGGGACGAATGGCCATCGCGAGGTGAGGGTGCGGGTGGTGTGATACG
The DNA here is from genome assembly GCA_902812375.1 of bacterium. Lineage (GTDB taxonomy): Bacteria > Gemmatimonadota > Gemmatimonadetes > Gemmatimonadales > Gemmatimonadaceae > UBA4720. Next base: position 2,303 of record CADDZN010000283.1, read on the forward strand.
CGATTCGCTCATCGAGCGGTGTGAGGTCCATCCGGCTCTCATACACGTTCCAAGGCGCGAGCCTGGACGAATCAGCCTTTTCTGCAAGGAGGCCGCTCCGAAGAAGCGCCTGAAAGAACACACGAGCGATGAGGGCTTGGCCGTCGCGGGTAGGATGCACGTGCTCGAGAAAAATGTTCGCACCGGGCACCCCGGCAGGTGATACTGCCGCGAACGCCTCTGCAACGGGGACGTAGGTTTCGCCCGTCCTCGTAGTCACGCGCCGGATAATGCGGTTGAACTCACCAGGAGCGCGAAATCGCACGACATCGAGGTCGCGTGCGCGGCTCAGCAAACTGTCGGCGCGAGTGTGGTCACCTGAACCGAGCGCGGCACGGCCAGCCGCAAATGTGCTGTCGGCCCCGCCAGGCGCCGCGTTAGCGTTTGCTGCAAACGGCGCTTGGTCAAGGAGGTTGCTAGCGAGACTTCCGACGAAAACCGGAATTCCGCTGCGTTTGAAAACTTGGCAAATGGCGTTGAGGTTACTCTCGAACTGGTGTGTACCGAGTTCATACCGATCGCCTCCTAAAGGAATTTCTCGGTCGCGCGCAAGGATCTCCATCAGACTTGCCGCTTTTAGGTCGGATGCTTCTGGTTTGCCCGAAGTCACTCGTGCGATGGCGTTCCGCAGCGCCAAAACCGTTCTGAGCCGAAGGAGGTGGAGGTACAAACGAACCATGTTCGCGCCGCCAGGAATTGCCACGCGTGACGCGGAGCCAAGTACGCCATAGTACTCATTGTGTCCGGCGTAAATGAGGACTGCATCCGGATGTTGAGCAGCCACCTCTTTCGCCATGTCGAGCACCGAAAACGTGTTCGTGGCCGCGATCGCAAGGTTTATCACCTCCACTGAGTCATGCGGCAGCACATCGCGGAGTATGTCCGCGAGGGACCGCGAAAATTCGGCGTTTCGGGGATAGGGAAATCCTGCGGCGGCAGATTCTCCCATCACGAAAACTCGAACCGCGACTAGAGGCTTCTCACGAGCGAAGACCTCGTGCGGCGGTGTAGGAGGGTGATCAATGCCGACGAACCATCGTTCACCTACGGATTCATTAGCAACCAGATAGTCGCCTCGAGACGTTGTGTCATGCACGAAGAGCGGAAGTCCGCCGCTCGGCGCGACCACTCTAAACGCCAGCTCGACGACAGCGAGGATAACGAACGGAAGCGCCAGAGTGAGCGCGACAAAAAGCGCGTAACGGCGCTTCGAGAGACGACCGGTTCTCCTCGGGCGGGTAGACGAGCCGGGATTTTCTTCGTTGTCGCGGCGGTACACTCGGGGACTTCGGTGGGCTGAGGTGCGAATTGACAACAGGTGCGTGGACGCATACGTATACACGGAAACACGCGCCCTCACAATGTCGCGCGCCATCAATCTCAAACCTCCGCGAGCCCACCCACCATGTCATTTCGCCATCTTGTTGCCGCTTCGGCCGCAACGGTAACGCTCGCCGCTTGTGCGAGCCAACCGCCTGTGAGTTCGTCACCAGCACCTGCATCACCGGCACCAACATCAGCGCAGCAGGCGGACTCCGGGCAGGGCGGGACCGTCTACCCGACGATGAAGCGTTGGACGGGATCGTTGAATCCGACGCGCTCCTACAACGCCAGCGCAACTGCGAGCGAGCGACAGAACGCGCGTGGGCACGTAGAGTTGACCGTGTCGCCAAGCGCCCCTACTCTCTCGCACGTCATCCTCACAGTGACAGTGCCCAATCAGCCGGGCCTCGACGTCGTTGGCTGGGGCATCCTTCAGGGGCGGTGCGGATCCGGTAACCCTACGGTATTAAGCCCGAGCAACTTCCCACCTATTCAGATTGGAACGAATGGAGGAGGTAAGATCGACGTAAAGCTTCCGTTCATAATCCCTGACAACGGCAATTATCACGTGGACGTTTTCCGCGGTTCCGGCAATCAGTTGTCAGATGTGCTGACGTGCGGCGAGTTGCGCAGAGAAAGTTGAGTCGACGATCGTGGGTTCCCACACCGGCTCAGCCAGATTCCACGACTTAAAACAACACAGGGCGGATCGTCGTGATCCGCCCTGTGTTGTTTCCCCGGGTTGAGCGGAGCTAAACCATTGGCTCCGCTCAACTGTCTTTAATCATTGGCAAGCTGCATCATTTCCGACGCCGCCAAAGGTGTAGATCGGCATTCCGAGC
>CADDZN010000284.1 GCA_902812375.1 bacterium
ACATTCCGGTCGCGGGCAGAAAGACGATGTAGACCTCGGGGTGGCCGAAGATCCAGAACAGGTGCTGCCAGAGGACGGGCGTGCCGCCGCCCGACGGGTCGTAGAACTGGAAATGCCAGCGCCGCTGGAGCTCGAGGAAAACCAGGGCCACGGTGAGAGCAGGCATCGCGAAGATCACCGCAAAGGAAGTCGTCAACGAGCTCCACAAGAAGAGCGGCATTCTGTCGAGTGACATTCCCGGCGCGCGCAGCCGGAGAATCGACACTATGAGGTTCACCGCGCCTGCACTCGTCGAGATTCCGAGGAACAGGAGGCCGAGCGCGTAGAAGTCGATGTTGAGCCCGGGGTCGAACCTCGCGTCGGTGAGTGGCGTGTAGTTGAACCAGCCGCCGTTAGGTGCCTGGCCGATGAAGAAGCTGGTGTAGATGAAAAGTCCCGCCAGCAGGAAGACGTAGTAGCTGAAGGTGTTGAGGCGTGGAAACGCCAGCTCGCGCGACCCGGTCATCAGCGGCACGAGATAAAAGCTGAAGCCGGAAAGCACGGGCTGGATGAAGAGAAACATCATCGTCGTCCCGTGCATCGTAAAAATCTGGTTGTAAACGTCCGGCGAGAGGAAAGTGTTCTCCGGACGCGACAACTGAATCCGCATCAACACCGCTTCGATACCGCCAAGCACGAAAAAGAAAAAGGCGGTGTTGATATATCGGATGCCGAGCTTCTTGTGGTCTACCGTACTGAGCCAGGCTACGAAGTTGTGGGGCGTCTCCCACAGCTTTGTAAGCCCGTCGTGACGTTGCTCGCCTTGTAACTCTCCCGCCGCAACACCCATCGCCGCACCTCGGTAAACGTCGGTGCGATCGGGCACAAGGAGTGCCGATCGGATTGCGCTCGACCGGTCGCAAGTTGCATTCCGATCATTCGGTACCTCGGCAAATCATTCGGTACCGTTTGTTCGGTACCGAATGATCGGCCATCGCTCGACGATGAGGAACGGCGATTGCGAGGCATCCGGACGCAAAAGGCTTTATCGCCACTAAAAGCCGTTAACTGCAACCGAACGGGTGCGAGGTGTGAGCAAAGCCGTCGTGAGATGCGGGTCCTTCCGTCCTGCCGTTCTCCTGGTGCTCGCCGCGCTGGCTTGCGCGCGCGGTGACGCCGCGCGCCGCAACGTCGGTGCGCAGATCGACATTCGCGGCGCCGAGCAGACGCGAGCGGCCGCAATCAAGGACCCGAAGGTCTGGCCGGAGTACGGGCGCGACTTCACCAACCAGCGCTACTCACCGCTGAATCAGATCACTTCCGCCAACGTCGCCCAGCTGAAGCCCGCGTGGATTCATCACTCGAACATCCCGCACGCATCGGAGACCAACCCGATCGTCATGGATGGCGTGATGTATTTCACCACCGCGTTGAATCATGTCTTCGCGCTCGACGCGCGAACCGGCGCCCAGAAATGGGAGTACGCCTACGATTACGGCGGCCGCACCACCGCTGATTGCTGCTCGACGAACAACAAGGGACCCACTGTTTACGGCGGCCGCGTGTTCATGGAGACCGTCGACGCGCGACTCGTCGCGCTCGATGCCGGCAACGGCCACGAAGTCTGGCGCGCCACCGTCGGCGACAACAACAAAGGCTACCACATGACTGGCGCTCCGTTCGTCATCGACGGACGCGTCATCGTCGGTGTGAGCGGCGGCGAACAGGGATGTCGCTGTTACGTCGATGCGTATGACGTCAACGATGGCCACCGCGTGTGGCGCTTCTATACTGTTCCGTCGCCCGCCGAAGGCGGCTGGTGGGGGAAGTGGCGCGAGACCGACGATTGGGGAATGTCGTTCCACCGTGACATCGCCAAAGAAAAAGCCGACAGCGCCAAATATCCTGACGCCTGGATGCACGGCGGCGCACCGATGTGGCACCACCCCGCGTACGATCCCGAGAGCGGCCTCATCTTTCTCAATGTCGGCAACCCCGCGCCCGATCTCGAGGGCGCCATCCGTCCGGGCGACAACCTGTATTCAGACGCCATCGTCGCCCTCGATCCGAAGGTCGGCAAACTGCGTTGGTACTATCAGGAAGTGTCCCACGACCTTTGGGATTACGACGCCACCACTCCGCCCGTGCTCGTCGAAGTTCCAGACGGCGCCGGACGCATGGTCAAGGCAGTCGCCGAGGCAGGCAAAGATGGATTCGTCTATGTAGTGGATCGCGCAACGGGAAAGCCAATTCGGAAGAGCGCGCAGTTCGTGCCCTTCCTCAACTACATGCAGGCACCCGACACCGATGGCATCGTCATCGCGCCAGGTCCGCTCGGCGGATCCGACTGGAGTCCCACCGCCTATGATCCGAGCTCCCATTACATGTTCGTCAACGGCAACTATCAGCCGTTCAAGTACTGGGTCAAACACGAAGAGCTGAAGGCGCCCGCGCAATGGTGGGGTGGAACCGTCGCCGCTGCACCTTCGGGCGCTTACGGTGTCGTGAGCGCCGTCGATCTCGGCACCGGAAAAATTGCGTGGCAGACGAGATTTCCGAAGCCGTTGATCGGTGGATTGCTGGCGACGGCTGGCGGTGTGGTTTTCACCGGAAGCTCCGACAAGCATTTCGTCGCGCTCGACGCGTCGAGCGGACGACAGTTGTGGAGCTATCCAACCGATGCCGGTGTCAATGCGCCACCGATTACTTATGAAATCGACGGCGTGCAGTACGTCGCCGTAGCCGCAACCGGATTGCAAACCTTGAACACGCCGCGCGGCGACGCCATGCTCGTGTTCTCACTCCCGACCAAGCCGTGAAGCGCCCAGCGATACTCGGCGCTCTGATCGTAGTCTGCGTTCTCGGTCGCGTGCTGGCACAGCAGGCGCACCCCGAGAAAAAACCCGGTGAGCAACAGTCGCAGATCAACACCCACGACGATCTCCAACCGGCGACACTGCCGGCGCTGCCCAGCGGAATGACGCTGCAGACGATCGTTCAGGGCGACAGCATCTATCACGGCAAGGGAAATTGCAGCGCGTGTCACGGCACAGAAGCAGAAGGACTACCGGCTGCGGGAGATGGTTTCACTGCCGGACTCACGTTCGCTCAACCGAACTGGCAATCGATCGATTCACTCATCGACATGGGTATTCCCGACGCGCTTACGCGAAGTCCGATCCAGATGCCCCCGCGCGGTGGCCGATCGGATCTTTCCGACGACGAAGTGCGCCGGGTTGCAGCGTACGTGTGGGCGATCAGCACCGTGCGCGGGGAGCCATGGCCCGGCGGACATCAATCGCATGCCTCGATGACCCCGGCGGGAATCGAAGCAGTGCCGACGAGTATTCGCACCCGCGCGGATTCAGCGCCCGCGCATCCTGTGCGCCGATGATGTCACTCGCACGGCGCACTCTGCTTCTGCTCGCCGCCCCATTGCTGGGCGCGCTTGCTCTCGCATGCCAGAAAGCGCAGGCGCGGCAGGTCGCGGGCGGCAATCCGGAACGAGGGAAGACGGCGATCGCGACGTACGGGTGCGGCTCCTGCCACACAATTCCCGGCGTCTCTGGTGCGCACGGCAAAGTCGGACCGCCGCTAACCGACTGGAGCCAGCGGGTGTACATCGCTGGCGAAGTGCCGAATTCGACCGACTACCTGGTTCGTTGGCTCGAGATGCCGCAGGCGATCGAGCCGAACACAGCAATGCCGAATCTGCGAGTTACGGAAGGCGACGCGCGGGATATCGCGGCGTACCTCTACTCGCTGCGCTGATCTTCGGCCGCGCTCATCCCACGAAACGCCTCAACGCCACAATTGAGGCCGCGCCGGACAGCTATCCGCCTGTTTTGCCCGCCGCCGCCGGGGGCGCGTACCAGCGATCACGCTGGACTACGGCGGGACGGGTCGGATCGTTCATATAATGCGGCGACATTATCTGCACGCCGTACTCGTTGAACGCGTCAAGAATATTTGCGTGCAGGCGATCGAGCACTCGGATGCGCAATGCCGGTTCCGTCAGAACGGCGTTCAGCTGGTACTCGACGTAGAAATCGGACAGAGCAGTCTTGAGAACGAACGGCGCTGGGTCTTTCTGCAGGCCCTCGGTTGCAAGCGCGCCCTGCACGAGCAATCCCTCGACCTGGCGCCACGGAGTGTCGTAGCCGATCGTCACGCTCGTATAGACAAGCAGATCACTGGACTCCCGGCCGCGCGAAAAATTCATCACCGGCGCCGCGACGACCACGGCGTTCGGAAGGGTGATTTCTTCGCTCTTGGTCGTTCTGATCTTGGTTGAGAGCAGACCGAGATCGACAACCGTTCCTTCCGTCTCGCCGACCCTCACATAGTCGCCGATCTTGAGCGCGCGCGCGTACATGAGCACGAGTCCGCTCATCGCCTGGTTCATCACCCCGGACGAGCCGAGCGACAGCACCAAACCGGCAAAGACGCTTACACCCTTGAACACATCGGTGCCCGCGCCGGGGATATACGGATACGCGAGCACAATGGCGAACAACCACAAGAG
>CADDZN010000285.1 GCA_902812375.1 bacterium
CGCCGAGCGTCGCTTCCGTGAGATCGTCGACCAACTCCCAGAGACGGACGCCGCGCCTGAAGCACTTTATTGGGCCGGAGTTTCGCGCTACAAGGATTCACACGACCCCGCTGCGCTCAAGGAGACTGCACGCGCGTTCACCGAGCGCTATCAGGACTCGGCGTGGGCGAAGAAATCCGTGATCTGGAAGTAGCAAGCTCAGCGCACTACCTGAGGAGGTTGGGAGTCTTCGACACGACGATGGTCGTGATCGGAGGCATCATTGGCGCGGGCATCTTTCTCAATCCCGCGATCGTGGCCCAGCGCGTTCATACCGCGGCATTCATCCTGGTCGCCTGGATCATCGGCGGCGCAGTGGCTCTGATAGGAGCGCTCGCGTTCGCGGAACTCGGCGCGCGTCGTCCGCAGGCAGGCGGTGGCTACGTGTATCTCACTGAAGCGTTCGGGCCGATCTACGCTTTCCTTTATGGGTGGACGTTCCTGTTCATCATCAACAGTGGTGGGATCGCCGCCGTGTCCGTCACGTTTGCGCGCTACACGGTCGACCTGCTGGACATTTCCATCAGTTATGTGAAGCCGCTTGCCGCCGCGCTTCTCGTGGCGCTGGCGGGAGTCAATTATTTCGGGATCAGATCCGGCAGCGTCACGCAAAACATCTTTACGGTGTTGAAGCTCGCGGCGCTCACGGTGCTGATCTTCGTCGGAGTCTTCCTCGCGCGTGGAGGCGCAATGGCCACCGCTCCCACTGAGATCGTGCAAGGCGTCGGAGTGGTGCGCGCATTGGGCATCGCACTCATTCCGGTGTTGTTCGCGTACGGTGGCTGGCAGTACTCGAACAACATTGCGAGCGAGATCGTCGAGCCGGAGCGGACCTTGCCGAGGGCGCTGACGATAGGGATGCTGGTAGTGGTGGCGGTTTATGTTCTCGCGAACGTGGCGTACATCAGGGCGCTCGGTCCGGCAGGTCTGGCGTCGAGTGTTGCGCCAGCGGCGGACACGATGCGCGCGGTGATGGGTTCGACTGGTGGAGCGCTCATGGCGGCGGGAATCATCGTGTCGACGATCGGCTTCGTCAACAGCGGAATTCTATCGGCGCCACGGATGCTCCAGGCGATGGCGGCGGACGGACTTTTTTTCAGCCGAGTCGCGCGATTGCATCCACGTTATCGCACCCCTACACTCGGAATCGTCATCCAGGCGGTTTGGGCGATAGCGCTTGCACTCTCGGGAACTTATGGGCAGCTCCTGGACTATGTCGTGTTCGGCGACTGGATATTCTTCGGGCTCATCGTGGCGACGGTGTTCGCGTATCGACGTCGTGACGCGAGGAGTGGAGTGGCGCCGCGCATCTTTCGGATGCCCGGGTATCCAGTGTTGCCAGCGATCTTCGTCGCGATCGCCGTCTATGTGGTAGCGAGCGCGATCTGGTCCAACCCGCGAAACGCGTTGCTTGGCGCGGTCCTCATCGCGCTCGGCGTTCCGGCATACACATTTTGGAGCAGGCGAACTGTTTGAGTAAAATCTCTGCCAATACTGTCGTGATGCGCGAAACCAAACCGGGGCGACCGGGACATCCAGCATCAATGGCGAGCACTGATACGTCGCGGCCACGAGAGAGCGAGTACCTGGAGTGGGCGCGCGCTCATGGGCCAATAAGATTCAGCCTCGCCTTCAGTGGCGTCCCGCCGTGTGATGTCGATCTCCTCTCGCCGTCCGTCGACGACTTCACGATGGTGGCGGACAACGAGTATGGCTGGCCACCCTTACTGGATCGAATCGCGACGCGCTACGGTGTCAACGCCGAAAATGTCGTTCTCGCGCATGGTACGTCGATGGCAAACCATCTTGCCTGTGCCGCGCTCCTCGACCCGGGAGACAGAGTGCTCTCGGAGTGGCCCGTGTATGATCCGCTCGTGACTGTGCCGCGGTATCTCGGATGTGAGGTCGATTACTTCGAGCGGCGAGAGGACAATGGCTATGGAGTCGATGTCGATCGCATTGAGCGCGCGTTGACACCGCGCACGCGCCTCGTGATCCTGTCCAACCTCCACAACCCGAGCGGTGCGATAGCGCATGGGACCGAGCTCGCGGCGCTTGCGAGGCTTGCCGACTCGAAAGATTTCTACGTCCTGGTGGACGAAGTTTATCTCGAGTGGCTTTATGGGTGGGACGGCGAGCCGGCGACGGCGATGAATGTCTCGACTCGATTCGTGACGACCCGCAGTTTGACGAAGGTGTTTGGACTGGCGGCGCTGCGCGCGGGCTGGATCCTCGCGGAGGCGGGGCTGGCGACGAGAATACGAAGGTTGAATGGATTGTTTGCGAGCTCGATGTCACATCCGGCGGAGCGATTGGCGGCGCGAGTGTTCGACAATGCCGAAGTATTGCTTGCAAATCAACGCGCGAGAGTGGATCGAAACCGTACGATGGTTGCGGAGTTCATCGAATCGCAGCCGGGGCTTTCATGGGTGCGGCCAGAAGCTGGTACGATTGGCTTCGTTCGTTTAGAGGGTGGCGACGTCGACGCATTAGCGGAGCGTTTGGAAGCGAACGAATCTCTGGTGACTCCGGGGCGTTTCTTTGGAGTGCCTGACCATTTCCGAATCGGGTTCGGGATGGAGCGCGCGCAGCTAGAAGGAGGTCTCGTTCGTCTGGAGTCGGTGCTTAAGGAGATTTGATCTGTGATTTCTTCTGGCCACTAACACTTAAGATTTCTGATCGGACTGGCTCCGAGTGCTTCGAATGGCCAAAAGGTCCGAGGGTTGAACGACGCGGAAACAGCGCGGATGGAGCGGAAAAAGGCGGAGGTGCTCCTCAGTGCGCTATAGCTCCGTGCGCCAGGGCCGGGATTCCTTATTCACAGCCGCTCGGGCTGGCTTCTGCCCGCCACAGAGATGTCTCAATGCAAAGAACAAAAGAAAGGAGCCTTGGCGAGAGAGTCTCTAGACGCCGCTCTGATCCACTCCGCCTTTTTCCGCCTCGTCCGCCGCATCCGCGTTGTTCAACCCTCGAACATGCTGGCCATTCGAAGCACCTCGGAGCCAGTCCGATCAGAAATCTTAAGTGTTAGTGGCCAGAAGAAGCGCCGTTATTCTCACCATAATGGCCGCATGCGAAGGCACGACCACGGAGAATTTTCCTCCAACTCGGCGCATTTCTCGGTGAGCCCAGAGATCGCGCACACTCGCGGAATCGGTGTGAACTCCGACGCGCGGAAGCTCCGCTGAGATTGTATCCGCTTTCTCGGAGCGGTTGAGCAGCACGACCGCGTGGCTGCCGTTCCGCAACGGCTTCGCCCACACCTGCAGCTCGGGCTTTGGCTCTTGCACCAGGATCCCCTGAGCGCCAAGCGAGTCCTGATCGACGCCGATCACTTCCGGGTTGGTGAGAATGATGCGTGTCGCCTCCGACATCGTGCGCAGATCGTTCCCTGCGATTAGAGGCGCCGCTTGCATCGCCCACAGACTGATGTGCGCGCGGTACTCGTCGTCCGTCATTCCGCCATTCCCAACCTCGAGCATGTCTGGATCGTTCCACGCTCCCGGGTGCGCGACGCTGGAATGTTGAGAGGATTGATCGAGGTTGGAGAGCATTGACGGCCACCTGTCCTCGATGTCGTCCGTCGTGCGCCAGAGATTGCCGATGGCTGGCGCCCACTCCCATGGCTGATTCGATCCCCACTCGCAGATGCTGAGCACTATCGGACGTCCAGTTTTATCGAGCGCCTTGCGGAATAGCGCGTATCGCACGCGCGCGTTCAATCCCTTCGCGTTGCACCAGTCTTCCTTTACGTAATCAACTCCCCAACTCGCGTAGGTGCGGGCGTCCTGATCCTCGTACCCGTAAGTGCCTGGGCGGCCCTGACAGGTTTTGGTGCCGGCGTCGGTGTAGATCCCGAACTTGAGACCCTTGCTGTGCACATAATCAGCGAGCGCTTTAATTCCGTGCGGAAATCGCACCGTATCAGCGACGATCGTTCCTCGCGAATCGCGACTCGTCTGCCAGCAGTCATCGATGACGACGTATTTGTAACCGGCATCGCGCATCCCGCTCGAGACCATCGCATCCGCGGTGCCTCGAATCAGAGAGTCGCTGACATTACAATAGAAATGATTCCAGCTATTCCAGCCCATCGGCGGCGTGAGAGCAAGTCTGTTCCGCGGCGCGTGGTGCCAGCCTACGAACGCCATCAGCGATAGCGGCACCAACATGAGCGCGAGTCTTTTAGGATATCGAGTCATAGCTGCCATCATGTGAGGGAATCGTGGGGATGGCAAGACTTGGTACGGCTTCTAACACCAAAGAGGTCTGGCCACTAACACCAAAGGTTAGAAGCCACCGAGACGGAAGTTTCGTCCGGATGAAGCGGATTACTCTGATTTAGCGGATCGATCCCAATGGCGATCTGGTCTATAACACCAGGGCTCCTTTCTTTTGTTATTTGCATTGAGACACTAGTGTGGCGGGAAGAAGCCGGCCCGAGCGGCTGTTCCTAAGAAAGATC
>CADDZN010000286.1 GCA_902812375.1 bacterium
CTTTGGCGGGCAGAAGCCAGCCCGAGCGGCTGTTCCTAAGAAAGATCCCAGCCCTGGCGAGATGCTCTCCTACGCCACGTTGAGCCAAAGCAGTATCCGATGCATCCGAAAAATCCGCTTCATCCGGGAGAAACTTCCGTCTCGGTGGCCAGACCTCTTTGGTGTTAGTGGCCAGAGATCTCTGAAATCGCTGTCTGAAACCGCCGCACTCTGGCGGCCGTAGTGTACTAATGTTATAGTACAAGCAGACAATGCCAATGTTTAGCGTCGACCCCAGGAGTCCAACCCCGATTTATGCTCAGTTGGATCGATCCATCAGAGCCGCAATCGCAACAGGTGAGCTCAGAGCCAACGCGCAACTGCCAACTGTTCGGCAGCTCGCCGTCGATCTCGCTGTGAACGCGAACACGGTCGCGCGGGTCTATGCCCAGCTCGAGCGGGACGGGATTCTGGAGACCCGACGCGGCGTCGGCACTTTCGTCCGCGACGTACCCACGCCCCAGGCGGCACGGGCGCATCGCGAGCGGGAGCTGCGGGCGCTGATCAAGCGATTCGTCGGCGATGCGGCGCTTTTGGGATTCACCCTACCCGAGCTAATTCACCAGCTCAGAAACGAGGAGAAAAAATAAATGCCAGGCATGGACGAAGTTCTCGCGGCACGCCGCGCCGCGCGCGCCGCGCGCGGACAGGTGCGCACCAACGTAGTAGCGGTTTTCATCCTGATCCTGTTTCTCGTCGGAGGCATCGCCGTCACGGCGGCCACCCAGAACCCGTTCTGGCTCTTCGTCGGCGTCCTGGTGGGCGTGCTGCTCTCACAATCTCCCAAGATCGCCAAGCAGTGGGAGCGCGCAGTCGTTCTCCGGCTCGGCAAGTACACAGGACTGCACGGTCCTGGCCTTTTCTGGATCACGCCATTCGTCGAGACCGTATCGATCTACATCGATCAGCGCGTTGTCACGACAAGCTTCGCCGCGGAAGAGACGCTCACCTCGGACACAGTGCCGGTGAATGTCGACGCCGTTCTCTTCTGGATGGTGCACGACTCCGAGAAGGCTGCGCTCGAGGTGCAGGACTATACCCAGGCAGTGAGCTGGGCCGCGCAGACCGGTCTTCGCGACATCATTGGGCGTACTTCGCTCTCCGAGCTGTTGCGCGGACGCGAGCGAATCGAAGCAGAGCTGCAAGCGTTGATCGACCAGCGATCGAACCCTTGGGGCGTCACCGTACAGTCGGTTGAGATGCGCGACATCGTAATCCCCGCGTCACTCCAGGACGCGATGTCACGCGAAGCGCAGGCCTCGCGCGAGAAATCAGCGCGAATCATTCTCGGTCAGGCCGAGGTGGAAATCGCACAACTCTTTTTCGAGGCGGCGAAGTCCTATCAGAACAATCCGACGGCGCTGCACCTTCGGGCGATGAACATTCTCTATGAAGGATTGAAGGAAAAGGGCGCGTTGATGCTGGTACCGAGCACAGCGGTCGAATCGATGGGATTGGGCGGGCTCATGGGCGCGGCGGCGATTCGTCAGCAGTCGTTGAGCGAAGGCTCGGCGTTGGCGGGGCCGCCCGCGGTCTGATTAACGAGCTCGGACGCCGATTATTTTCCGGCCGGGACAGTCTCTGGGGCGCGCCCTTTCAGTAGCCCTGGAGACTGTCCTTCCGAAAGCAGCTTGGTTACGAACCGCTGGCCCTCCGAGATGCGCTCGATTTCGACGGCAATCGTGTCCACAGCGCTTTCGAGTCGCTCCAGTCGCTGCGCAGTTTCAGTGAGCGCTGCCGGTGGGACTGGAGGTCTGTTCGAGCGGCGAATGAGGATTTTCATCGCTCCGACCGCGAGCGGCGTGAGGACGAAAATCATTCCCACAATCGAGATCGCGACAACCTGTCCCGATCCAAGCCCATTGAATGACGAGAGGCCGGCTGCGGCCGTGAGCCCCGCCGAAGTGCTCGAGAGCTGCTGCCCGGTTGCCGCGAGATCCGACTCCAGTTGAAGCTGGCGTTTATCCAAGAGCGCGAGTCGATCCTCCAGTCCCTTGATTGCTGTTTGATCCTGGGTCGTCCGCAACTGGGAGAGCAGCTTGGACCTGCGACCATCGACGGATTGAAGCTGGTCCGACAACTCGGAGCGGCGCGCCTTGAGTGCGGCAACCTCACGTGCGGAAAGCGGCCCCGACAACGTGAAGCTCCCCGCGTTGCCTGGATCCTGAATTATGAATGTCGGTCGACCCGCTGAAGGCGGCGTCTGAGGCGTCGGAGTCGGTTTCTGCATGTTCTAACTACGAATGAGCGATTCCCGAGGTTACAGCAGCGTTATAACATACTGCCAAAACCGCTCGCCAACTGAGCGAGTGGGGCAAAGCCGAATCCTGCGTCGAAGCGGTCTCTGCTAGTGCCAATCGGGTTCGTCAGAGAGCGTGTCGACGTGAATCCGCCTGGTCCGGACCCTGCCCGACACACGCTGCCATCCCGCTTTCCGATTCGTATGCGCTACGGCGATCTCAAAGCTGTCCGGAGGAAACCACCGCGCGTGATTGAAATCTTCATCACAATCGCAACCGCCGCCTCCCGGTCCCTTGACCAGAACCGCGCCAGACTGAAGGTCGCGCACCACGGCGTATGTTCCGGGATTCTCAGGTGTGGTGTCCTCACCGACATAAGCGAGATAGCGGCCGTTTGGAGAGATCAGCACATCTTCGAACAAGGGCCAGACGTCCGGTGGAAGCGGACGCGTCTCGATCCGGTGCTGTCCAAGGCGTTCACGAAAGATCTGGCGCTCGGGGGTCGATGAATCTTCCGACACCTGCACCAGACCGAGGACGAGGGTGTCACCGATAATGACCGGCGGGGGAGGGATCACGTCCCGGATAGTGTCCGCGCCCGCGGGCGAGATCACTTCAATGCGATACACAACACCGGTATCCTGCATCGTCTGCCACGACTGAGTGAACGTCGAGTCCAGAACGTTTATACGCGTTCGATTTTCCTCATCTCTGCTCCCGCACGCGCCTGCCGCGACGGCGATGGCCGCGATGATGCCGAGGACCACCGGCGATCTGCTGGAGAAGCCGCCCGCTCGTCTCCCCGTCAAAATTCGGCAGCTCCGTTCGCACCGTTACTCCCACTCGTGGGAGCCGCTTTGATTTCCTCCGTGCTCGGCACTATCGGCGGCAAGCTCGCGTTCTTCAACGATGCATTGAGCCCGGGTAAAACAAGTAGCGCGCCACGCATGGCGGAGAGCTGACGATCGAGCTGAGCGGAAAGATCGTTGAACACGGTGTAGGACTGGCTCGTGGGCTTCGCATCCGTTCCACCAACTACGCCCGCGAGCGCGGCGATCTTGTTGTTCAATTTGATTGGATAATTGAGGGGGTCCTGGCTCGACTGATTCTTCACCTGATATATCTCGCCTTCTATCGTGGACAGTTTGTCGGAAAGTGTGCCCGCCGCTTTCGCGAATGCGGCAGCGTTCGGCCCAGTGATGCGCTTCGACCGATCGGCGAGTTGCGCCTTGACATTCCGAATAGTTTTCACCGCGTCGTTGGCCTGACTCGTCTTGTCGTGGATGCGCTTGAGGAACTCGAACTGCTCCCGCAGATCTGCGTCGCTCGCGGTCACCCGCGGATCTTTCACGACGGTCAATGGCTGTTGGTACGATCGTCCGTTCACGTTCAATCGCACCGTGTAGGTGCCGGGGAGCACGACCGGTCCAGCGATGCCGCCCGCCCAGAAGATCATGTTCTCAAAGACAGAGGCATCCGGGTATCTGAGATTCCACGCGAACGTGTTGAGTCCTGCTTTATTGGGGACACGTGGTGGCGGTGGACGACGCGGAGGCGGCTCGTCGCCCGCTGTCTCTTCGCCTCGGACCTCCGAGCGAACAGCCGTGTCGGGTGCGACGCCGGCGCGACGCAGACTGTCATTGCGCGCAGCCCGAATGCTGTCGGCACGGATCGAATCTGCTGCAACCCTTGGGTCCTGATTGCTCGTGAACGATCGAATGACCTTTCCTTGGCCGTCGAGGAAGTCGAGCGTGACTACCTGTTTTGGCTGCGCGAGCCAGTAGTAGACGACGCCGCCCGACGGCGGATTTGCGCCACTCGGATGTCCGCCCGCGGCGCCATTTCCACCGCCACCTCCAAATCCAGCGCGATAAACCTTGCGCGGCTGAAAGAGGTACGCCTGACTACGCACGATCTCCGGCCTCATCTGACGCAGAGCGGAAAGATCATCGAGGATCCAGAAGGAGCGACCGTGCGTCGCCGCTATCAGGTCGCCTTCCTTGATCGCGAGATCGTGGATGGGAACGAGTGGAAGATTTCGACGCAATGACTGCCACGACGCGCCATCGTCGAACGACACCCACACCCCGCGCTCCGTTCCCGCGTAGAGCAGGCCGCGTCGCTCGGGATCTTCGCGCACGACGCGCGTGAATTCCGTAGCCGGAATTCCATTGGTGATTGGGGTCCACGTCGCGCCGTAGTCCGTTGTCTTGTACAGATACGGC
>CADDZN010000287.1 GCA_902812375.1 bacterium
TGATCCGTCTGCGCTGACTTTGTTGCTTCCACGTGGGCTCGATCGTCATCGCCAATGTAACGGCGGTAAGGTGTTATCTGCGAGGCATTTGGGTCTATACAGCCGCTGGCAAAGGGATTACACTAGTCAGGTGAATATGCCAGCCATGCCGCTGCAAAATCAGAGCAGTCAAACGTTGGGCGGAGCGGGAGCGACACCGGATGCTCAGGTGCCGGCCGTTGATGCCGATCAGGAGATCATTGCCAGGATTTTGGCAGGTAACAAGGACTCGTTCGGAGTACTGATAGGCCGATACAGTGATCCTTTGTACCGCCATGCACTTGGGATGACCGGAAGTCCTGATGTGGCGGAAGACATACTCCAGGCGTCCTTTATTAAAGCCTATCAGCATTTGGGCGAAGTTCGCGGGCGATTTGACGCTTGGGTGTTTCGAATCGTCGCTAATTCGTGCAAGGATTGGCTGAAGAACATTCGGCGAACGCATGTGAGCTACGACGAGGACGATCAGCCCTCGACGTACTCGACGCCGGAAGAAGAGATGGACCGCAACGAGCTGCGTACGGACCTTCAGTTTGCTCTGGCCAGACTCGCTCCCTCGCTGCGTGAAGCGTTCGTGATGAAGCACGTCGAGGGAAGATCGTACGAGGAGATGGCGCTACTACTGGAAACGACCGTTGGCGCGTTAAAGATGCGAGTGCATCGGGCGCGAGAGGCGCTCCAACAATTGCTCGAGGAGAAGTACGCATGATGCTTGATGACGCTGGTTTCGACAGAAACGACAAGGTTACGGGACGTGAGCCCGTTCAACGGAAGGAAAAGACCAACGAGCAACTGTACGATCGCGAGGTTCCGCTCAACGGCGGGCCTACGCACAGCTTGCTGCACGAGTGGCTCGACGGAGAGGTCGATGCCATGCGCGCGAGTGAGGTCGAGGGCAAGTCAAAGGTCGAGCTCTGGACCCGGATCAACGCCGAGAGCGAGATGCTCCGCCGGCGCGTGACGCCGGTAGGTGTGCAGCAGCGGATCATGGCTTCTCTTCCCGATACTCCAGGTACAGCGACGAGCTGGTGGAAGAATCAGCTCACCCTGACCCCAGTCTCAGCAATTGTGATTGGCGTTGCTCTGCTGGCGATAGGCGCTCTGGTCGTTCAGATACTTCGGTAGTAGTCGGCGCAGCAAAGAGCCCGTCTCGTTGAGACGGGCTCTTTTTTTGTTCATGCCCGAACCCGCGCTCTTGTAACTCAACGGACATGAAACATTCGACTACTCGTGGCTACCAAGGTCCGCCGATTGCGCGCGTGTCCTTCCGCAAGGCAACTGGTATCACCTTGAGAGGAGTGAGGCATATGAAGTGGAAGGCGATTGCTCTGACGATAGCGTGTGCCGCGTGGTCCGGCGCGGCGGCAGCGCAGAGCACAGGGTCTACGGGGACATCGGGGACGAGCGGAACTGGAACACAGCCTTATGGGACGTCCCAAGGGACGGCGGCCGGCACTTCGACGGCGCGCAACCGAACGATGGGATCCCGCTCGGGAGCCAGGCGGTCTGGTCGGAGGGCGACCGCAAGGCAGAATGCGAATAGAACTACCAACTACGGCAACACCGGTGCGAGATCCTACTCAACCGACAGCGCCAGATCGAATGCTGAGATGTCGGCTGACACGAGTAATCCGAATCGGCCTGCAAATCTCGGCACACGTGGACTGCGGGGCGCGAGCTACAATCGAGTCCGCATCATGGCACTGCAGCAGGAGCTACGCGACCGCGGCTGCAATCCTGGACACGTGACCGGTGTTCTCAATGCACAGACTCGTCGTGCGATGAAGTGCGGAGCGGCGCAAGTGAACTCATCGGCAACGAGCGTCGACGATCTGATCGCTGCGCTAGGTATCGGCTTCAATGGCAGCGATGCCAGCAACGTTCAGTCGGTGATAGCGACTGGGGATGTGGGAAACGGAATTACGGGCGCTTCATCGCTGACTGGGACATCAAATGACAGGAGTTCCGTTAACGGGTCATCGACGTCCGCTTCCGGGATGAATGGATCATCGCGCTCCAACAACCCGAGAGCTACCAGATCCAGTGGCGTTTCGGGCTCAAACAGAAGCTCAGCGATGAGCGGCATGAACATGTCGGATTCGACCAGCAACCCGGCGAATCGCTCCGCGAACCGAAATACCAGGTCAAACGCTGCTGGCATGGCTGACTCGACTGGCGCACGGAATAACATGAGCAACAACAATGTGACTGGCCGGAGTCGCTCCAGACGGAGCGCGCGTCGCGGGACGTCTACGTCGACGCCGAGTGATTCTACATCGACATCCAAGGATTCCACTCAGGTACCGCCCCCGAGCGGAGCACCAAATCCCAACGGAACCCCGCCGCTAAGCTAGGCGCGCAGGTCGAGGGATAGACAGCAGGAATAAAAAGCGCCCAACTCCTTGCGGGTTGGGCGCTTTTTTTGTCCATTACAGCGCTCGATTACATTGCTGCAGAAAGAACCGCGTCGGCGTGGACATTGCTGCGATAGTACTGACGTCGGCGTAGACCTTGCAACTGCGTTGCAACTCTTTACTGTACAGTAAGAGTAGAGACCATACCTGATCGGAGGCCGTTCAAGATGAAGAAGACCATCGCTGTACTCGCATTAATGGCTGTCCCAGCTCTGGCTTCCGCACAGGCTGGGCTTTCTCGCGTTTCTTTCCTCGCGCTTCAGCAGGAGCTGCGTGATCAGGGATGCGGGGTGACCAACGTCGACGGCCGGTACGGTCCGCAGACGCGCCGGGCGATCGCAACCTGTGCAAAGAAGTTCAATTCAGCCAACAACGCGGCCGCGCTGCTCGTCGCGATGAACATCGGCTTCGGCCCGAATGACAACCCGCCAACCGGCGGGACTGGCATGAGCGGAATGTCGGGAACCAGCGGAAGCGACAACATGTCGATGGGCAGCTCCAGCGGGACTGCCAGCAGTAACATGGGGGATAACGCCTCGAACGCTAGCAACACGTCCGCGAGACGATCTGCCAGAAGGAGAGCTGCTGCGAAGAAGGCAGCCACAGCAGCGGCCGCGGACACGACGAAGCACTAGCTCGCTTCGTTTAGATCTCGAGGCTAAGCTGTAGATTGGGGACGAGCGCACCGAGCGCCTCGTCCCCTTCTTCATCATCGCCCCCGGACCAGCCGCGTACGCCGTACTTCGCGCAAAGCTTCTCGAAGAATCGCGCGAGTCCCTCCCGATATTTTTCGCCGGCGTACGCGCTCGTTCCGTAGGTGTTCCGATATCTCTCGGCCAAGTGAGGAAATTCCTGCTCGATGAAGGGCAGGTAACGTTTTCTTGCGGCTGATTGCAATCTCACCGCGCATGCACCCACGTAGGTAGCGCCAGCCTCCGCTACGCGTTTCACCAGCGCATCGAGATCTGACGGGTTGTCGGTTATGCCGGGCAGTACCGGCATGCAGTTGATTCCCGCATCGATCCCTGCCTCGCGAAGACGAGAGAGTGCGCGCACTCGTGATTCAGGCGTCGGAGATCTGGGCTCGATTCGCCGCGCGAGCTCGCGGTCGAGGGTAATCAGCGAGATATGAATCGAAAGATCAGAGTGGCGATCGATGCGCGACAGCAAGTCAATGTCGCGCGTGATGAGTGGGCTCTTGGTGATGATGACGACGCTCAGTCCGGGATGTTCGGCGAGCACTTCGAGAATGCCGCGCGTGACGCGGTATCTCCGTTCGGCTGGCTGGTACGGATCGGTCGCGGTTCCAATGACGATGGATTCGCCCTGAAGGAGCCTCAGATGGCGCTCGCTACCGAAGCGGAGCGTGCGGCTCAGGACTTCCGGCGCATTTCTTTTCACGAAGATGTTGCGCTCGAAGGCGAGCCATGGCGGAAGCTGCTCGTAAGCCTTGCCAAGAGCATCGGTCATTTTCTCTTCGGAGGCGGCGCGCTCCATCACATAGCGATGGGTGTACCTCGCGTAGCAATAAGCGCATCCGAAAGCGCATCCGACATACGGATTGATCGACCAGAAACCCATCCCGGTGGTTTCGGGCCCGTTGAGGATGCTCTTCGCGGGAGAGGAGTAGTACCGGATGTCTTTTTGCTCACCGATGACGGGGAGCTGGCGAGACGAGCGATCGTACTCAACACCGAATAGTCCGGGCTCTTTCTCACGCATGCCCGAATATATCCCGAATCGGGGTGGTGTGCTATTCCTTGGTCACTAACACCAAAGAGGTCTGGCCACTGACACCAAAGGTTAAAGGCCACCGAGACGGCCCTGCGTCGAATAGCCACCGAGACGGAAGTTTCATCCGGATGAAGCGGATTTAACGGATTTAGCGGATCGATCCCAAAGGCGATCTGGTCTATAACACCAGGGCTCCTTTCTTTTTGTTATTTGCATTGAGACACTAGTGTGGCGGGCAGAAGCCTGCCCGAGCGGCTGTTCCTAAGAAAGATCTTAGCCCTGGCGAGATGCTCT
>CADDZN010000288.1 GCA_902812375.1 bacterium
CCGGTGGCGACCCAATCGATATTGCCCGACAGCCGCACGTCATGAAGCCATGATTGTTTTGCAAGCGCGTTGAACGGACCGACGGTGCTGGTCGCCCCGAGATCGAGCTTGTGGGTGTATGCGCTCGTCTCGTCAGGTTCGGAAGCGGGGCTGAACAGATCGGCCGCGTAGGGCGTCAGATCCAGCCAGCCCTTGGTCTGGTCTTTCGTGATGACGGCGTAGCTCGCGCCACCCGAGACAGCCGGCATGTTCGCGCGAATATTCTCGCCGACATCCGACGCGGTGTAGTCCGTAAACGGATTCACGCGTGTCGATGCGTTTGGCAGCCAGCTAACGTTGAAGAGCAGCGATAGTCGCGGGACCTGCGTGGGAATGGACGTCAGGAACAGGAGCATCAGATTGTTCTTGGACGGCAGGCGGGTGATGGCGCCCGTAGTCAGGTTTCGCACACGCGGATGATCCGCAACGTGTGAGCGATGTACTTCGGTCCAAACGCTGAAAACTGGAGCGCAGAGTACGTGGCAGGGTTTTTTGTTCTGCGCATTTAGTCGTGCTGGAGCCGCTATACTCAGCGCCAACACCAGGCGGGAAATTGCTCGGGCGGACATTTTCATGTGGCGATCACTTTTCGCTGAACGCAATCCGCTGCCGCATACGATCGTTCAGCGGAGGAGGTTACCTCGGCAGCGGGGAAGAAGGTTCGGCCTCGAGGAATCAGGTGCACGAAGAACTTGTTTGACCGAAGCCGCGATGGCTTTGTTGACGCGGCTAATGAACCGTTCGGTGTGAATCGGTATCCGAAGACGCGCGCGAGATTTTGCGAGGCGGGTTCGTGTGACAGAGGCCAACGGCAAATGAATTGTCTGAATTCTGCGCGGTGCAATCTCATCGCTCTCGCCGTTCTTCGCCATTATGATGGCAATCATCACGTCCAAATGCGGTGCTTTCGCGCCGCAATTCGGGTGCCGAGATGCTGTGAGCGCGCTGGGTACGCCAAGGCTAGCGAGTTTGCCACTCTGGCCAGTCGCATGAGTTCAATAAAAATCGCTCATCAGTCCTCATCGATGGCCAGTCTGCTTCCAAGGCAACGACCTGGACCTCTTTTCGCTTGTGAGTTTTTTGAGAGATGCGGGACTCGGTCGTCGTGCGGGTTACAGTCTCGACCCCGCGCCGAGTACACTCGTCGAAAGATTGGATGTCTGCCGTCTCTAGCTCCAACAGCTTTCGATACTCTGCTTCGGAATGAACGACCATAAACTCTTTCTCTAGCGCGGCAACATGAGCTCGCATTGTTGCAAGGTTCTGACGGGCACCGTTGGACCAGTCAGCAGGCGAGGACGCGTCAGCAACTTCTGCGATCAGTTGCACGAGTAGGTTCGGTTAGTCGTTCCGCCCCGACAGCCGACGCTGGAAAAGCAGGATTGCCGCTGTCTCATCTGAAGGCGCGACGAGTTGTACTTGATAGATGGAGCCGTTGTAAGTGACAACATGGGGTCGGAGTCGGCGCAGGCGCGTCATTAGGATGCGTTGCGCATAAGCTGCCGAGGTTCGAATCCCGCGCCTCCATCAAAAACTCATTGGTGAAAAAAGCGCCGTTCATTCGAACGGCGCTTTTTTCGTTTCTAAGCTGCTGAAATTGTGCTAGGAGCTACCGATGGTTGTCTCTTCTGTGGACGCCTTGGCCGCTCCGGCTCCCGCCGAGGCGGCACTCGACCGGTCTGCCCGACGCCCGACGAGTCGGCAGCAGCCACGATCGGCACCGGTCGCCCGAATTCGGCCAAGGCAGGGGTTGCTGCTTCGGGCAGCGGCGCCAGTCGCGGTCGACCGATCGATATGTATTCGATCCCGAGCCCCGCCAGCTTTTGCCGTTCGTACAGGCTGCGCCCGTCGATGATGAGGGGGCGCTTGAGCGCCTGCTTGATGCGCCGGAAATCCGGATTCCGGTACTCGTTCCAGTCGGTGACTACGACCAACGCGTCTGCACCTGTTAGTGCGTCGTAGCTGCTCGTCGCGTAATCAATCGCGTCTCCCAGCCGATGCTTGGCCTCGCGAAGCGCGACTGGGTCGTGCGCAACCACCGAGACTCCGGCGCCCAGCAAGTCGTTTATCAGGACGAGTGCTGGAGCATCTCGCATATCGTCGGTTTGCGGTTTGAACGCGAGGCCCCAGACGGCGATTCGTTTCCCTTCGAGATCTCCCTGGAACGCCTCTGCAAGAAGCTCGAAGAGCCGATGCTTTTGTCGTTCGTTGGCCTCATGGACTGCCTGCATGACGCGCAACGGCCTCTGCAGAGATTCGGCTGTGCAGAGAAGTGCTTTGACATCCTTGGGAAAGCACGAGCCGCCGTAGCCGGGTCCCGGAAAAAGAAATGCCGGGCCGATTCGCTGGTCGCTGCCGATTCCTTTGCGCACCAGGTCCACGTTCGCGCCAACTTGTTCGCAGATTGCCGCCATCTCGTTCATGAAGCTGATCCGCGTTGCGAGCATCGCATTCGCTGCATACTTCGTCAGCTCCGCCGAGCGAATGTCCATGAAGATGATCGGTTTCCCCACTCTCACGAACGGCGCATAGAGCTCCGTCATCACGCTCCGGGCGTGATCGCTTTCCACTCCGAGCACAACTCTGTCCGGTCGCATGAAATCGTTGACAGCGGCGCCCTCCTTCAGGAACTCGGGGTTGCTGCAAAGGTGGAAGGTGTATTTCGCGTGTCGTCCAACAACTTCCCAGACACGCGCAGTAGTTCCGACTGGCACTGTGGATTTCGTCACGATGACGATTTCGCGCGTCATGTGCATGCCAATCAACTCGGCGACGGCGAGCACGTGCGTCAGGTCACATGACCCGTCTTCGTCGGGAGGAGTCCCGACCGCGATAAAGACGACCTCGGCTCCCGCGATCGCGCTTGGCACGTCGGTGGTGAATGCCAGGCGTTCCTGCTGCTGATTGCGCTCGACGATCTCTCCGAGCCCGGGCTCATAGATCGGAAGCTCATTTTCCTGGAGCTTGGCGATCTTCGCCGCATCGACGTCGGCGCCGACTACATCGTTGCCCGTCTCCGCGAGACACGCGCCGACCACGAGGCCGACATAACCAGTACCAATAACCGCTACTCGCACTTTTCGGTATCGAGTGAGGAATTAGTCAGAAGGAATGAGCACGATTTCTCAGCGCTCACGCCGCTTGTCTCCTGCACATTGCAGAAACCTTGCCTTTTTGCGCGCCAGACAAGGATTAGGCGTCCTTTCGTACGCTCATTGCGCTAGCTCGCGCCCACAGCTTTCGCGCGATCTCGGGGGGCGCGTGCGCCGGCGGGTATCCGTCATGCGCCTGCTTCAGCAAATCCATTGCATGGCGATAGCCGTTAAGCGTCCCGACGTCGACGTAGGACGTGCCGGCACGGACGCCACTGGCCCGTCCGCCTTTCTCGATGTAAGCGTTAACGAGCGTGCCGAAATATTCGTCGCGTCGTTCGCGGGAATTCCACAGGTCAAAGAGCTCCGCCAGCACGCTGCCGGGCATGGTGAAAGCACCCCAGACCCACGACGAAGGTGGCCTGCGCTCCTTGACGTGGATTGAGAGCACGCGGCCCGCGCCGTCTGTCGTGACAGCGTCGAATAACTCAGGGCGCTCCACCGGAAAGAGCAGGAACGACAACTCGTCCTCCGCGAGCGCGCGCAGCGCGTCCGCCGGATACCATATCGTGTCTGGCAGTCCGACCACCACGCGCTCACCAGCCGCAACGAGGGGCAGAGCGCAAAACATTGCGTCGCACAAACCCGCCGGCTCCGATTGCACCGTATACGCGATGCGCGCGTCGCCGATTCGCCCGCCGTAATACTCAAGGATGTCCGTCTTCCCCGGTGAAACCACGAAGCAAATCTTGTCCGCTCCCGCGCGCATCATTCGCTCGACGATGTATTCGCTAACCGCGCGCGGGCGCTCGACGCCGTCGTCGGTTCGGCTGCTGCCTACCGGAAGCAGCTCCTTGGAGAAAGCGAGCGGTTGGATACGGCTGCCGATGCCCGCGGCGGGAACGATTCCCCACATCTCTCAGGCCTCCACCCGCGAACGGCTCGCCGACTCGAGCGCGATCTCGAGATCGAGCGCGCGCCGCTCGGCAGTGTGTTCCGACAGAACGCGCTCGCGAGCCGCGCGCGCTAATGTCGCCAGGCTACTATCATCGAGCTCGATCGCCGCGATCGCATCCTCAGTGTCCCGCGCCACCAAGATCTCGCTGCCAGGCGTAAAAAACTGATCCAGTCCCGACCACGAATCGGTGAGGATCGGCACCCCACAGGCGGCCGCCTCGAAAAGCCGTCCCGACGGGCACCAGCCCATTTGAGCCATCGCCTGTCGCGTGACATTGACGGTCATCCGTGAAGACGAAAAGAACGCGGGATGTTCGCCCGGCGGGAGATGTCGCTTGAAGTAAACGTTCGAGCTC
>CADDZN010000289.1 GCA_902812375.1 bacterium
TCTCGCCGCGCGCGACGTCCATCGCTTCGTCCTCGGAGACGAGCGCGTCGACATTCGTGCCTGGCCGGTCTTCACGGCCGATGCGCGCCTCGTCGGGACCGTCGACCGGCTCCTCATCGAAAGCGCAACGAGAAAAATCCGGTATATCTCGGTGGCGCTCGTCGCAAAATCAGTTCGTGAATACTTTCCCGCCAAACGCGGCAGCGTGCTCGTGCCTATCGGCCTCGTGCGACGCCTCGACGACCGCCAGGCCGTCGCTCTCAAACGCCTCGGCAGCAACCAGCTCACTGCCGCGCCCCGGCTTGCCGCACGCTCCGTCACGCGCGGCGACGAAGACGCGACTCTTGCCGCCTACGGGATGCCGAACTCCCGTGAGCTCCTGGCTTCGGATTTCTACAAGAGACCCGAGTTCGACGAAGGTGCGCTCGCCGTCGCGGCGAGGTGAACCGTCTGCGTCGGGAACGCAAACGCCGTCCCCGCACGCTCGACGACATCCATGAACTGGATCAGCACTTCCTGTCGGATCTGCTGAAACTCGCTCCAATCGCTCGTACTAAACCACGCCATGACCTCGATGTCGAGCGATGATGCCGCGAACTCACGAAAGCGTACGACGACAGCGTCCGGCCAGATCTTTGGTTGCGCCCGCAGAACCGCTTCGAATCCGGCGAGCGTGGCGCGCAGCTGTGACGCAGTGGTCTCGTAAACCAGACCGATCACCGCCGCAAGGCGCAGGCGATCGCGCTCGCTGAACGACTCCAGACGCATGTCGGCGAGCCGTCCATTCGGAATGCTGATGATCGTACGATCGAGCGTACGGAACCGGGTCGAGCGGAGGCCGATTGCTTCCACCGTGCCGACGAATTCCTCGATCTTGACGAAGTCGCCCTCTCTAAAAGGCTGGTCTACTCCGATGGAGAACGCGCCGAAGAGATTCTCCACCGTTTTCTGGGCGGCGAGCGCGAGCGCCAGGCCGCCGATGCCGAGGCCGGCGACGAGACTCGCCACCGGGTATCCGAACAAGGAGAGCGATGCGATGATGGCGATTGCAAGCAGCACCACTTTCGACGCGCGCGCGCCAAGAGGAACCAGCGCCCGGGATGCGGGAACTCTCACTGCCCACGGAGATCCGAGAGCAAGGTGACTGCTGACGTCGACGATTCGCCAGGTCCCCCAGAAGAAATCGACCAGCAGGGCAGCTCGGGCTACGCGCCGGATGTCCTCCATCGTGCCGCCATCCAGCGGGAGAAACGGAAGCATTACCAGCGCGGCGCCGATCGCGATCGCGATGCTCACGGGCTGCGACAGCTTGTCGATCACCGCGTCATCCCAGTGCATGCGCGTACGTCGGGCGCCCGCGTGCAGAGCCGAAATCAGGAGACGGCTGAAGGCCCAGCCGATCAGCGCGGCAACTGGAAGAGCTGCCGGAACTACGATCCAGTTGTAGAATATGGCCGGCATGATTATACATAGTATGTGGGTTCCCACGTATTGCAAAGCCACATGCCACTTGCCGGTTCAGGTTTCGTTCGTGTGAGCGCCGACCCTCTCCGACGCGTTTCGCGGGCGAAGCCTGCGCCGGATGTCCTTACCGGCGTCCGTCGCCTCGAGCGGGGCCTGCGCCTCGCCGCGCGAGAGGCTGAACGCAGCACAGGTGTCAGCGCCGCTCAGTTGTTTCTGCTGGAAAAACTGGCGGACGCACCGGCATCATCCATCGCGGATCTCGCGATGCGAACTCACACCGACCGCAGCTCAGTCTCGGTGATCGTAGACAGACTCGCCGCTGCGGGCCTTGTAAAGCGGGCGCCGTCCCCTGACGACCGTCGGCGCAGCGAAACGAAAATCACGCCGCGCGGCCACGCGCTCCTCGCACGCGCACCCGTCTCACCGACAGCGGCACTCGTCGGTGCGCTCAAGCGTCTGCCGCGCGCCAAAGTTCGCCAGCTGGCGTTCGCACTCGCCGCGCTGAATGAGGAGCTCGGCTACTCGGAAGCCGCAATGCTCTTCGCGGATGGCTCCGACGATTAAAGGAGGAAAGATGAACGAACACAAAACTCTGGCTGCAATCTGCATCGTCACGACAGTAATCGGCTGCGCCGGCGGAGAGCCACCGCCGAGTGACACCACCAATGCTTCAAACCCACCAGCAGCTCAGGCTCCCGTGAACGCGCCGCCGGTGTCGGTCAACACTGCTCCCACTGGTGCTGCCGCCGGGCCGCAGGTCGCCGAAGGCGACAGCATCTTCCACGGCCAGAAAGCCGGCGGCCTTTGTTACTCGTGTCACGGTCCGGACGCGAAAGGGACGCAGCTCGCGCCGGATCTCACCGATTCACAGTGGCTGAATGGCGATGGCAGCCTGCAGTTCATCACCAATACCGTGAAGACGGGCGTGCCACATCCGAAACAGCATCCAGCGCCAATGCCACCGATGGGTGGCGCCCAGCTCACACCGCAGCAGATAGCCGCGGTCGCGTCGTACGTGTATTCACTCAGTCATCCGCATTCATGAGATGCGTTAGCGACGAGGAGTGCGCGACACCGGCAATCTTTTCGAGGGTAAAGTATCCGCTGCGCTATCCGAAGGCTCGCTTAGAAAGTGGTTGCGATCGGCGTCGACGGTGATGACCGATCTCACCACGAGTCTGACAGGAATGCCGAGCGCCACTTGGAGCGGTGCCGAAAGCGAATCGACTTGCGCCGGCGTCAGCGCCTTTGGCGTCGTAACGATTGCCGTGACTCTGTCCACCGAGTCGGTGGAATCGCGACGCAGATCGGTCAGCTCGACTCCCGGCATTGACGCCAGACTGTTGCGCATGACGCTGGTCGCCGTGGAGAGGAACTCCGTCTGTCGCGCGATCTCTGCCTGCCGCCGCACGTCATCGGCCTGACGAAAGACAGGTCCGCTCCGATCCGCATCCTTCGAGATTATGGATCGAACGATCAGTCGAAGCTTCGAAGACGCGCCGTCGTGGAGCGCGTCCTCGAGCCGGGCAACGCGATCCGGCGTAATCTCCTGCGGCGTGAGCACCGTCGCGAGAACTTCGGTGACATCGCCTCTTGGCTCCAGTGAAATCGACGTGAGCCGCGCGCCCTGCGACGTTCGAAGCGCGTCCGAGAGCGCGATTCGAATGGCTTCCTCCTTACGATCCGCAGCAATGCTTCGCAGGAGCGTCCGCGTCATGAAGATACCGATCGCAACCAGCAGGACGGCGCTCACCGCAAAGTGCCGGACGAAACCACTGATCTTGAAGCCGGTGTAGAGATGCCGCCCGCGGACGCCGATCACGGTGAAGTAGACGGCACCGGTCAACTCGATTGCCAAAAGGTTCGCCAGGAAAAGCAGGAGAGATCCAAAGGCGAGATCAAACCGGTGCGCCGACAAGCAAAGTCCCGCGACAGCGAGCGGAGGCACGATCGCTGTCGCAATCGCTACTCCCGGGAGTGCCGGGCTCACGCGTCTGTCCGCGGTCGCAAAGGCGCCGGCGAGACCGGAAGCAACCGCGACAGCGATGTCGTAGACGGTCGGTGTAGTGCGGGAGAGTATCTCTGTTCCGAAGTTTGGATGAGGCGGTAGCAGCCCGATCAACCAGGCGAGGCCGACCGCCAGCAGCACTCCCTTCGCCTCGGCCGCGGCCGAGCGCGCCAACAGGCGGTTGTTGGCGGTGGCGAGACCGAATGAGATGCCGAAGATCGGACCCATCAACGGGGCGACGAGCATCGCTCCGATCACGACCGCGGTGCTGTCGGCCAACAATCCGAACGACGCAATGATGGTGGACAGCACCACCATCAGGTAAAAGGCGCTGCTGGGCGTCGCGAGCGTGGCGATCTCGCTGGAGATCTCGCGCCAGCTGCGATCGTGATCGTTGTTCGGTTCCTCGCCCTCGCCCGATTCCCTGCTGATTATCAGCCCGGGAGCGGTCACTCGAGCCCCGCGAAGACGTCGTGGACGCAGATCGCCATCGCCATACGCTACACTCCTGGCATTCGGTTTGTCCACTCGGCACGACGGGGGATCGCATCGAGGCCGATTACCATGGTATAGGTCCTGCCTTGTAAACCGGTCATATGCAGCGGAAGGAAAAGACGGGTCGCAAACGGCGCGACCAGTAGATTCATCAACAAATGATGAGAAATGTCCGCGCGGCTCTGGCATTCACCCTCCTTTTCACGTCGCGCGCATCCGGACAGGATTCGTCCGGCGCGGCAGCCGCCGCCGGCACCACTAGCGCTCCGGAAATCTCGGTTGCTCCCACCAAGGTCGACGTCAAACCCGTCGCCCGCGATGCCGAAATTCGTCAACGGCTCGAGAACGTTCTCAACGCTACCGGCTGGTTCACGAATCCAGGCGTCACCGTCCAGCAAGGCGTCGTTTTTCTCACGGGCGAGGCCAAGTCGGCCGAGTACAAGAAGTGGGCGGGCGATCTCG
>CADDZN010000290.1 GCA_902812375.1 bacterium
ATCTTTTGCAAATCGTTTTGACGTCTCTATTCGGGCCGCCGCTCGAGTGGGGCCGAAGATCGGCAGACCTCGCGATCTGAACAAATCAACGATTCCGGACTCGAGAGGACCCTCGGGCCCCACCACTGTCAGGTCGACGCGCTCGTTCTCGGCAAAGCTCGCGAGCTCCTCCAGCTTTCCGACGCCAATTGGAACGCAGCGCGCTACCGAAGCTATTCCAGGATTTCCTGGCGCGGCTATGAGCTCGAGAGTCGGATCGTCGCGGCGGAGCTTCCAGACGAGCGCGTGCTCGCGCCCCCCGCCGCCGACGATTAGTACCTTCATCCGAGCGCTTGATCGAGATCAGCGATCAGGTCGCCGACATCCTCGACTCCGCAGGAGAGGCGAACCAGGTCGTCCGTGAGACCGAGCTCCGCTCTGCGATTCGCGGGCACCGAGGCGTGGGTCATCGAAGCGGGATGACTGATCAGGCTTTCGACGCCACCCAACGATTCAGCGAGAGAAAAGACGCGTACGCGGCTCAAAATCCGTGCGGCGTTCTCCTTGCTCCCCGTGAGAATCGAGATCATTCCGCCAAAGCCCTTCATCTGGCGCTTCGCGAGCTCGTGCTGCGGATGCGAGGGAAGTCCGGGATAAATCACATTCTCGTGCCCAATTTTTTCCGCGAGCCAGCTCGCGATCTTGCGTCCATTCTCGTCGTGGCGGGGCATGCGTAGATGCAGGGTCTTCGTTCCGCGAAGCACCAACCATGCGTCGAACGCGCCAGGCACCGCGCCAGAAGAATTCAGAATGAACTGCATCCGCTCGGCTAGCGTGTCGTCGCGAACTATCGCGATACCGCCGATCATGTCGCTGTGACCGTTCAGGTACTTCGTGGACGAGTGATAGACGATGTCGGCGCCGAAGTCGAACGGCCGCTGGAAATAAGGCGAGGCAAACGTGTTGTCGACGATGAAAAGCGCATTCCTTCGCTTCGCGATCTCTCCCACCGCGCCGAGATCGGTGATGCGCATCATCGGATTCGTCGGCGTCTCCATCATGATCGCTACCGTGTGGTCGCCGCACGCATCCTCGACGCGCTGTGGGTCGCGGCTGTCGACGTAGGTGAAGCAAAGGCCGAAATTCCTCAGAATCTTGTCGAACAGGCGGAACGTGCCGCCGTAGCTGCTCTCGCCGGCAACGATGTGATCGCCGGACTTGAACAGCTTCATGATCGAGTCGGTTGCGCCCATTCCGCTGCTGAATGCGAAACCATGAGTGCCGCCCTCGAGCGCGGCGACATTCCGCTCGAGCGCCTCACGAGTAGGATTCTTGCCCCTCGCGTACTCGTAGCCTTTGTTCTTGCCCAGTCCTTCCTGGACGTAGGTCGAGGTTGTGTAGATTGGCGTCATGATTGCGCCAGAGAGCAGATCGGGGCGCTGTCCCGCGTGAATAGCGCGGGTACCGAACTGCGCCTTGAGGTCTTCTTCGAAGATGCGGGTCATCCGGATTTCGGTGGGAGTACGGTGAAGTTAATCAGTCGGGCCGGAGCCACTCTATCTAACTGAGGGTTATAGTCTCAGACCGGTAAGACCGGTGAGGATAGATTGATGGGAATTGACCGATGAACAACGTTAAAAAGAAGGTTTTTTATGACTGCTCTTGGACAGAATTGCATGACCTATGAGGCCTAGCCAAAAATTTATTCCTCACCGGTCTTACCGGCTTCCCCTCTTTTCCCCTCTACCTGCGGGAGCAGCCCTTCGAAGCTTCGCCAGACCAGCGAAGTCACTACGCAGTTGTTGGCGACTAAATTAGGGGCTACCCGAGCGTCCGAATAGCAACCAGAGCAAGAGCGTACATGTCCTACGAGGGGTTGATGGTAAGCGTCTCCGGAGTTCGGGGACGAGTTGGTGAGGCGCTGACGCCAGAGATCGTCGCCCAGTTCGCAGCGGGGTTTGGCGCGTGGTCTTTGGCGCGCAATGGCGGCACCGCGACCATCGTTGTTGGAAGGGACAGTCGCGTTTCAGGCCCGATGTTTCAGCGCGTCGTTCTCGCCGCGCTTCAATCAGTCGGCTGCAATGTACTCGACATCGGCATGGTTCCAACTCCCACGGTGCAGCTCGCGGTGGAACACCACCACGCGGCCGGCGGGCTCGCGATAACTGCCAGCCACAATCCCATCGAGTGGAACGCTCTCAAATTCATCGGCCCATCCGGCCTGTTTCTGGAGAGCAGCGAAGCGGCCGAGATGCGAACAGTCGTCGACGGAAAAATTCGGCGCGCTACCTGGGACAAGCTTGGCACGGTTTCGGTCGACAAGGACGCGGCTCGCGAGCACATCGAAAAGATTCTTGCCCTCTCATTCCTCGATGTCGAGGGAATTCGCAAAAAAGAATTCCGGGTTGGTCTCGACTGCGTGCGCGGCGCTGGCGGTGCGTTCATGCCCGTGCTGCTCGAGCTGCTCGGGTGCAAGCTCGCGACGATCAACATGGAGCCCGACGGCCGTTTCCCGCGTCCGCCCGAACCGGTCGCCGAAAATCTCGGCGAGCTCCAGAGGCTCGTGCAGGATTCTCATTGTGATATCGGTATGGCGGTAGATCCCGATGTCGATCGTCTGGCGCTCGTGTCAGATGAAGGCGTCGCGATTGGCGAGGATTACACCCTCGCTCTCGCCGCCAAAGTAGTTTTGCGCCACCGGAAGGGTGTCGTCGTCACCAACCTGTCCACCAGCAGAATCGTCGACGACATCGCGACCGAGGCGGGATCGCGGGTTATCAGAGCGCCTGTTGGTGAAGTGAACGTCGCGACGCGCATGCGCGCAGAGGGCGCGCCGATAGGGGGCGAAGGCAACGGCGGAGTGATCCTCTCCGAGCTTCACCTGGGCAGGGACGCGCCGGTTGGTGCGGCGCTGATGTTACAGTTGCTGCTCGAGGAGGGCAAACCACTCTCAAAAATTGTGGCTGCGTATCCGCGCTACATCATCGTCAAGGACAAGCTCGACCGCCCGAACGCGCCCCTGGACACGGTGTATGAAGCGCTGAAAGCGGCGTTTCCCACCGCGGACGTCGACACGCAGGACGGATTGAGACTTACCTGGCCCGATCGATGGGTGCATGTCCGGCCGTCCGGGACGGAACCAATTGTGCGTGTAATAGCAGAGGCGCCAAGCGCCGAGGATGCGGAGAAACTCGTCCGCGACTGCCGCAAGCCCGTGGAGGCACTCGGCAGGTAACCAACGTCAACTACAGTCCCTATGTGCGGAATTATCGGATATATCGGAGAACGTGGCGCAACCCCATTGCTGCTGGAAGGCCTCAAGCGGATGGAGTACCGCGGCTACGACTCCGCTGGAGTCGCGGTGATGAACGGTGCGGGCGTCGAGACCAGGAAGGCCGCCGGCAAGATCTCCGAGCTCGAGCGCGCGTTGGCGACGAGTCCGATCAATGGTGATACCGGTATCGGGCATACGAGATGGGCGACTCACGGCGTCCCGAACGAGTGCAACGCACATCCACATCTGGACTGCAAGGGACACATCGCGGTCGTACACAACGGAATTATCGAGAATTCAGGGACGCTGAAACAGGGTCTCGAGGCGCGTGGCCATAAATTCGTGTCGCAGACCGACACCGAGGTGATCGCCCATCTCATCGAGGAGACGTTTGATGGAAGCCTCGAGGATGCGGTGATCGAGGCGCTCTGGCAGATCGAAGGAACCTACGGCATCGCGGTTGTGTCGAGCGATGACAAGAACAAGATCGTTGCGGCGAGGAAGGGCAGCCCGCTTCTCATCGGCCTGGGCGATGGCGAGTACTATGTCGCGAGCGACGCCTCAGCGATCCTGGCGCAGACACGCGAAGTCGTCTATCTGGACGATGGTGATGTCGCGGTTCTGACGCGTGACGGCTACACCGTGCTCAACCAGCGGGCGCAACGACTAGAGCATCCAGTGAGCAAAATCGACTGGGATCTCGATCAGATCGAGCGCGGCGGGTTCCCGCATTTCATGCTCAAGGAAATCTTCGAGCAGCCCACGACGGTCGAGAACTGCATGCGCGGCCGTCTGCTGCCCGACCAGGGAACCTCCAAGCTCGGCGGTCTCAATATGACCGACGAGGAGCTGCTCAGATTCGACAACATTCTCATCACCGCGTGCGGGACGAGCTGGCACTCCGCGCTGATCGGCGAACACATGCTGGAGAGCCTCGCACGAATCCCCGTTGAAGTGGAATACGCCTCGGAGCTGCGCTATCGCAATCCGATTGTCTCGGACAGAACGCTCTGCATCGTGATCTCACAATCGGGGGAGACCGCCGACACCTTGGCCGCGATGCGCGAGGCCAAGGCGCGCGGCGCTCGTACCTATGGGATCGTGAACGTCGTAGGATCCACGATAGCGCGCGAGAGCGATGGCGGCATCTATGTTCACGCCGGTCCGGAGA
>CADDZN010000291.1 GCA_902812375.1 bacterium
GCTGGCACAATGGCTCGCGCTGTTTCACCTCAGACGTCTCCGAGCTCTCGTTGGCGGCGGTAATGGTGACCGACGATCGCTTTCGGGGTAACGAGAGGCGAGTCGACGCGTGGCGTGAGCTTGCATCGAGATCCGCGCTCGCCCGGAGTTGGGGCGACTGTTACGGCTATCTGCTGGTTGCGACTGGTCGTGCTGAAGCAATGGTCGACGATATCGTGTCACCGTGGGATGCCGCGGCGTTGATGCCGATCGTCACCGAGGCAGGCGGATCGTTCACCGACTGGAAAGGCAATGCGACACCTTTCGGAGGGGATGTGATCGCGACCAACGGACCCCTCGCGGTCCAGGTGCGCGCAATTCTCACAACTTGCGACGGGAGTAGCGACGCGTGATCGATCTCGATTCGCTGAACTTCGAGAAAGGCGGCGGCAGCGTTGTCGTCGTGACGCAGCACGCGGTAACGGGCGCGATCCTAATGGTCACGGGCGCCGATCGTGAATCGCTGGAGAGAACGATCGCGTCGGGTGAGATGCATTACCGATCGCGCACGCGCGGGCTCTGGCACAAGGGCGAGACTAGTGGCAACACCCAGGCGGTCGTTTCACTGACTGCAGATTGCGACGGCGATGCGGTTCTGGCGCGGGTCATTCCACGCGGGGCAGCCTGTCACGTCGGACAAATGTCCTGCTTCGGCGAGGCGGCTACGTCCGCCGATGTCTTTAGCGTGCTCGATACCGTCATCGCTAACCGGGCAGCAGGCCTCGAAGGCGAGCCGTCAAAAACCAAAGAGAGGTCGTACACGCAGCGGCTACTTACAGACCGCAACCTCCGCTTGAAGAAGCTTGGCGAAGAATCGACCGAGCTTGCGATCGCTTGCGCGGATGGGGATACACGGAGAGCTGTGGAGGAAGCTGCGGACCTCGTCTACCACCTGCTAGTCGCGCTGCGCAGCATTGGCGTCGGCCTTGACGACCTGCGCGCGGAGTTGGCTAAGCGCAGCTCGAGCTTTCCGACATCGCCGGGCGTGAATCGCCTCTCCGTTCAGAAATAGCCGAACTCCCGGACGAATGGACTTGTTGTGGTCGTACGCTCAACGATTCGACGCGAGCCCAGTTCTCTCCAAGGTCGATGCTACTCACCGACCCCGGCGCAATTTCAAACCGCGCGAGATTGTCGAGGGAGACACCCAGGTAGCGCGCGACGAGCGCCTTGGCTACATCGGCGTGGGTAACCGCAACGACAGTGGACTGCGGATGGCGCCGCCTAATGGAGTCCACGCCGCCGTGCACCCGGTCCTGCACCTCCAGCATGCTCTCGCCGTTCGGCGGGCGCGCCGTGCTGCGATGTTCATTCCAGTTCCGCCAGTCTCCGAGCGTCGCCAGCTCGGCAAGCGAGCGGCCTGTCCACGCCCCGAAATCGATCTCGATGAGCGCCGGTTCTTCTCGCACTTCGATCCCATGTGGCCGTGCAATCGCTTCGGCCGTTTCACGCGCTCTCTCGAGCGGAGAGGTGTAAACCGCGGCGAGAGGAATCGCGGCCAGGAAACAGCCCAGCTCCGCCGCCTGCACGCGCCCTTCCTCGTTCAGGCGTACTCCGCGCGCTCTCCCCGCGATCGATATACCGACCGGATCACACATCGCGTGACGCACGAGCAGAAGGCGCATGCAATTCGTTGTCGAAGCTCAGATCGGACTCACGCCGACATGACCGGTCGTCGGCGTGAGCGCCGGAGCCGCGCGCTGGTTCGGGAGTACGTAACGCTCGACCATCTGCGCCGCGAAGTCGGCGAATTCCTCGGGAACGAGCGGCGGGCTCGTGTGGTGAGGCTGCTTGCCCCGTGATTCCGGAGTAAAACACAGGGTCGCAATCAAGTCGAATTCGTCCAGCGCCTCCATCATCCGATCGAACCAGTCGATAGCGTTCGGTCGCAGCCAGTCTGCCCAGCTCAGTCCCGTTCTCAGCTTGCGCACTCCAAGCCGCTTCAGCCATTCCACCGCAAACTCGAGTCGATGGTCCTCGAAGTGGAACCACTGGCATATGCCGAAATGTGGATCGAAATATTCGATGGCCGGCTTCGGTGTGCGATCGTCGCGGATCAGCCCCATGTAAAAGTGGCGGTAATACGAGCTCCCCTCACTCTCCCTGTGGCGCGTGGTTGCTTCCCACGACGGCGGCAGATCGAGCAAGCTGTACCAGTACGCGCGCTCGACGCGGTCGCGGAGGAGCTCCTGCGTGCGCTGGATCCCGAACACCTGCACTTCGTCGGCGCCGAAGCTGGAAACGCCAACTTCCGTTACCCAGACAGGAAGGCGCGTGACCGCTTCGATCTCGGCGATCTTCGACGGCCACTCATCGATCTTCCAGTGGTTCCAGTCGAGCGGAAATCCGTGCACTGCCACGACGTCCATGTCGTCGAGCACACCGTACGAATCGAGCAGCTTGACGAACGAAGAGTCGATCGGCGACATCCCGCCGAGCACGAGGGTCAGGTCGGGACACATGACGCGAACGCGCTTTGCCGCCAGCGAAGTCATGTGCGCGTACTCGCGCCACCCTGGGTCGGAGGCGAAATCCCAATGCGATTTGTTGTTCGGCTCGTTCCAGAACATGAACCCTTCGATCATCGCTTCGTATTCCTCACGGTGAAAAAGTCCCCTGCCCAGGCGAAAGCGACACTCGCTCGTCTTGCCGCTTCGGCATCGACGGGTGAGTTGCCGACGAAGAGAGTGTTGCGCGGGTCTTGGTCGTAGGTGCGCATCACCCGCAGCAGGAGGCCGGGGTTCGGCTTGCGACACTCGCAATCCGTCTCCAGTGAGTGCGGGCAGAACGCGAGTGCGTCGCCGGGCGGTACATGCCCAGTCGCCGCAAATACCATTTCGGCGAGGAGCATGCGGGCCATGTCCGCGGAAAGGTGCCCGTACGCTACATGGTCCTGATTCGACGCGACTCCGAGCCGCGCACCGGCTGTACCCCAGGTAATCACGCGCAATTTCTCACTCACGCCAGGGAGCAGCTCCCACTCTCCCGGTCGCCTCGGGCACGGTTGCTCCGGAACGACAGTGCGGCGCAGGGTGTCGTCTGCGTCGAAGATGTAGAGGCGCACTGCGGGGTATTCAGGCAGCACGACTGTCTCGCTGAAGTGCGGCGCGGAGGATCTCGTCATATCGCGACGCTTCCGCTCGCCACCGACGCGCCTCTTCGGTCGCGGTCAGATGCTCGGCCGCCAGCCGTGAGTAGCCGAGCCTGTACGCGGCGTAAGCCGCACGGTGGAAAGGCAATCTACGCGCAAGAGTACGGTCACCGGTGCGCGATGCAACTCTCTCGACCAGGGCACGCTCCGCGGACGGATCGAGATGGAACTCGACGATGGTCGACGCGACATCCCACGCGATGTCGTGAGCGCCGGGAAAGAAATGGTCGTCGTAGTGATCCGTCGCGTCGCTTTTGAGTAGTGTGTTGCTCGGTGTTCGCAGCCATTCGTGCGGAAGCATCCGTCCGTCGAGCGTTGTCGCTGCGGCGTCTTCAAGTGACGGCTCCCTTGCCAGTGCGTCTGCCGTGGTTCGAACGCTCGGTCCAACGGCTTCGCTCGCGTTCACCTCGAGCATCTCGCGGAGCTCGGCGGTACTAGCCCGTTCAGTGGTGGTGAATTCGCGAGTCACCGTCTGCAGGTAATCCGCAATGCGGTCGAGGAGTGCAGGCTCCGTGAAACCTGACTGGACCGGTTCGGCCTCGACGATCCGGGTAGCAAGAAATCCGTGAGCAAGTCCGACCGGCGGCGTTGTGAAACCCGCATCAGCAAGGGTCAACGCGCGTTTGTACGCAACGCGCCCGCGGCGTCCCAGACCCACAAACTTGATCAGCAAATCGCCGCCAGGACCATGGGCGAGATATTTTCTTCGCTCGTGCTGCGGCTGCACGGCGGGCCAGCGTGCCGGATCGGCGATCCAGCGTCTGCGCCAGGCCCCGGCGGAGAGATCTTCGAGCTGTCCAGCATTTGCCGCGAACGATTTACCGAGTCGCTCAGTGGCAAGCCACACGTTTTCGAATGGCACCGCGATTTTTGCATGACGCCGCCACCGTTCTCGTGCGCTCGAGGAACGCAGGGCGGTTTCATCGGGCATCCAGCTCGGTAGGAAGATGATCCTGTCATCGGGAACGCCCAGTTCCGAGAGCGCGAATGCGACGCTCGCGAACGACGAGCCGCTCAGTCCGGGACCTTCGTCGGTGATGAGAAAGATCGCGCTACGTGATGCGAGCAGTTCGCGCTCGAGTTTCGGCCCGAGCGCAATGCGGCGATCAAAAGGATGGCCGCGCGGGCGCACCGTATAGGTTCGGACGTCGGCGCCTTCCCGGTCGAGTGTTGCGGTGACAATTGCGGAAAGGCTGGTTCCAATGCTGCGGATGCCGATGCAAACGTACTTA
>CADDZN010000292.1 GCA_902812375.1 bacterium
AGTGACTCGCAAACTCGGAACGGTTTTACTCCCGCCTCGCACCCGTTCTGTTGCTTTTAGAGACTTTGAGGTACAAGACGCCAGTTCTCGCACCCGTTCAGTTGTAGTTCATCTTACAGGCTACGAAATGCCAGTTCTCGCACCCGTTCTGTTGCAGTTAAAGACTGTGGGTTCCGAGATGCCAGTCGCACCCATTCTGTTGCAGTCGACCTTACAAGCTACGCGGTGCCGGATCCTGCGACCCTCTCTCCGGTCCCGCCATCAAAGAAGTGCGCCCGCTCCAAATTGAAAGCGAGAACGATCGCGCTCCCGACTGGCGGGAGCGATTGCGGAGAGACTCGTGCCGTCATGTCGTATCGTCCGGCCCGGGCGTAGATGAAAGTTTCGTTTCCCAGCGACTCGACGAGATCGAGGCGCGCTGGCGTCGTCGCGGGAGCGGAACGCGCATCCGGTACTACGGTGACATCCTCAGGGCGAACTCCCAGAGTGATTGTGCGTCCGTGGGCGTCAGTTAGTCGCGATGCTACGCTTTCCGGGAGATCGATCTTCCACTCACCGCCGTCGGCGACGAATCGCGATGGATTGCCGCTCTCGATCGTGCCATTCACGAAGTTCATCGCTGGATTGCCGATGAAGCCGGCCACGAATTTATTCCTCGGCCTCTCGTAAAGATTGAGTGGAGTATCGATCTGCATCACGTGGCCTTTGCTCATCACGACGATGCGATCGCCCAACGTCATCGCCTCGACCTGATCGTGGGTGACGTAGATCATCGTCACCTTGAGCTCTTGATGCAGCCGCGCGATCTCCCGACGCATTGAGACACGCATCTGCGCATCGAGATTGGACAGCGGCTCGTCAAAAAGGAAAACCTGCGGTTGCCTGACGATTGCGCGGCCCAAGGCAACGCGCTGGCGCTGACCACCGGAGAGTTGCCGCGGTTTGCGATCGAGGTACTCCGTAAGGCCAAGCGTTGCAGCCGCGGCCTGAACGCGCGCGGTGATTTCCGCGGCGGACATGTTTCGTAGCTTGAGCGCGAAACCCAGATTCTCGCGGACGGTCATGTGCGGGTAGAGCGCGTAGTTCTGGAAAACCATAGCGATGTCGCGCGCCTTCGGGGGAACGTCGTTCACCACTCGGTCGCCGATCTTCACCGTTCCAGCGGTGATAGATTCCAGTCCGGCGATCATTCGTAGCGTCGTGCTCTTGCCGCAACCGGACGGGCCCACGAGCACCACGAATTCACCATCGCGCACATCGAGCGTGACATCGTGGACCGCAACCTGCTCAACGCCTTCGTGGTAAATTTTTCTGACGCCGTTCAGAGTCACTCCCGCCATTTACTCTCCGCCACTAATGACGTTGTCGTTCTACGCCCGTACAAAAGCTGTCAAGCTGCGGCTTGAGAGCTTACTGCTTCCTGCTTCGGTTTTGTGGATACGTACTCGCGCCGTATTCTCGACGCCGGGCTCATAGAATGAACGATTATACTTTCCCCGCGGATTTCCTGTGGGGCGCAGCGACCTCTGCCTACCAGATCGAAGGCTCTCCTACCGCCGACGGCGCTGGCCGCAGCATCTGGCACCGCTTCTCGCACACTCCGTCCAACACCTATCTCAACCAGACGGGCGACGTTGCCTGCGACCATTACCGGCGCTACAAGGACGACGTCGCGCTGATGGGTGAGCTCGGTCTCAATGCATACCGCTTCAGCATTGCGTGGGGCCGCATCTTTCCCGAGGGCACCGGGCGAGTCAACCAAAAAGGGATCGACTTCTACTCGAGACTCGTCGACGAGCTGTTGGAGCGCGACATCGAACCGAATGTCACGCTCTATCACTGGGATCTGCCTGAAGCGCTCGACAACCGCGGTGGATGGCTCAATCGCGACATTGCAAATTGGTTCGCCGATTACGCGGCGACGATGTTCGATGCGTTGGGCGATCGCGTCGCGATGTGGTCGACGCTCAACGAGCCATGGGTAGTGATGGACGGCGGATACTTGTTTGGAGTGATGGCGCCCGGCCACTCGAATCTCTTTGAGGCGCCGCTCGTCACCCACAATCTGCTGCGCGCGCACGGCTGCGCGGTTCAGCGGTTCAGATCCAGCAGCGCTGGAAATAACGGGAAAATCGGGCTCGTGGTGAATCTGGAGCCCAAATACCCGGCGTCTCAATCCGCGCAGGATCTGGACACGGTGCGCCGTACCGACGCCTACATGAATCGTCAGTACCTGGACCCGGTTTTCCTCGGCAACTACCCGGAAGAATTGAATGAGATCTTCGGGGAGGCGTGGCCGAGCTGGCCGGACGAAGACCTGAGACTGATCGGTCAGCCGATCGATTTTCTCGGTATCAACTACTATACGCGTAAAGTCGAGCGGTACGACGCCGAGCTGCTTCCGCTGCGCGCGAAGGCCGTCCCACAGGTAGAGAGCACCCAGACCGGCACTTCCTGGGAAGTTTTTCCGGAAGCACTGACGCGAATTCTCCTCTGGGTGAAGGAGCGATATGGCGACGTCCCGCTCTACATTACTGAGAACGGCGCCGCGTTTTACGATCCGCCGCACCCGATCGACGGGAAGATCGAGGACCCGCTGCGGGTGGAGTACTACCGCCAACATCTCCGCGCCGCACACGATGCAATCAGCAAAGGCGTGAACCTGCGAGGCTACTTCGCCTGGTCTTTGCTCGACAACTACGAGTGGGCACTTGGATACTCCAAACGGTTCGGGCTCGTGCACGTCGACTACTCGACCCAGACTCGAAGGATCAAATCGAGCGGTCGCTACTACGCGAAAGTGATCAGCAGCAACGGAGCCGCCCTGGCAGAATGAGTCGGGCCGCGGTACTGACAATGAATACCGCGCCGCGCTCACTTCGGGTATCGAATCGTCACGATCGCTGGCAGCTTGCGCACACGGACCTCCGATCCATTCACAGCGTTCGGAGCTCCGTCGACAAACGCAGAGAGGATCGGTTGATCGAGCGGACTGGATACCACGACGCCACCCGGTGGCAGCTCGATTCCCGCCCGTAGATTTACGGTGACCACAGGCCCAATCGCGCGCATATCGTAACTGAGCGGCCCATAGTCCGTGCTCAGGTTCGACACGCGCACTCCCGGATCCTGCCTCACCCAATCGTCTTTGATGCCCGCGCCGATCACGAGCGAGCTGTCGCTCTCCCGCTCGTACGCGAGCATGTCGAGGAAGCTTCGGATGTAATCGCTGCCCACCCAGGTGTGCGGCATGT
This sequence comes from bacterium, assembly GCA_902812375.1. GTDB lineage: Bacteria > Gemmatimonadota > Gemmatimonadetes > Gemmatimonadales > Gemmatimonadaceae > UBA4720. Next base: position 3,255 of record CADDZN010000292.1, read on the forward strand.
CGCCGATGAACTTCGGCGTCTTTGGATCGCGATACACCACTTCCGCCCATTGATGCCACTCCGCTGGACGTTGTCCGAGGAAAAAGAAATCCAGCAGCTCGTGAGCTTTCGCGCGTTGGCCAAGTCGCACCATAGTGCCGACAGTACGTAGCTCGTACGGAGTATAGGCGTCCCACGGTTTGACCCCTGTCGCTCTCAGGCGAGCGTCCTGGAAGTATCTGTCGAAGGTGCGCATCAGGAGCGGACCGGGCAGTCGACCGGCTTCGCCGCCCGGCGAAACGGCAATCGTCGTCGAGGTCGGATCGAAATCCGCCAGCTCCACCGATCCCGGGATATAGTCGATGTGTCTGTTGACCACTACCTGCCGGATCGACTCGAAGAGATTCGCGCGGAAATTGTTCCTCAACGCGGCGAAGCTCTGTGCGTCCGGGTTATCGAGCACCTTCGCGATGAATGCCGCGTCCTTGAACCCGCGAAGCGCAAAGAAATCATCCCAGTACGAATGCATCGGTTTTGCACTGTAGCCTTCGTGCGATATGGACTGCGGCAGCAACCCGTAGAACGGCCTGTTAGCACCGACGGTGTACTGGGACGTCATCCTTTCGTGGCGCAGTGAATCCATATACGCCACCGCCTGTGCAACATGCGGCCACATCTTTTCCAGCTCCGCCTTGTCGCCCGTATGCCGATAGTACTCGGCCACCAGGTAGATGAACTCACCATGGCTGTCGTTTTCGGGAACGGGGGTCGCGCCGTGCTCATCCACGCAGCACGGAATCTTCCCGTTGTCGTATTGATACTGTGCAAACCAATCGATGAAATCCTTGACCTCGGCTGGGTGACCCAAACGAAGAAGGGCGGTCGAGGTGAGCGACCCGTCGCGAATCCAGGAGCGCGAGTAGCTGCGCGAACCGGGTTGAATTGCGGGGCCGTCACGATTGATCAGGATGTCCGCGAGCTGCGTCCGCATGGTCTGGGTGTATCTCGACGCAGATGCGGGAAGAGTGATGCTCACACGCCCAAGCTTCTCTCGCCATTCGGCCTGGGTCTTCTCGAGCTGCGCCGAGACACCGCGCTCGCCCTGGCCCGGTAGCAGAGTGGTAATCGCACCGTCAGAACCAGGCTGATTTCCGGCGCCAGTACTGGGAGTACTTGTCGGGCGAGTGG
>CADDZN010000293.1 GCA_902812375.1 bacterium
CTCCGACCCGGTCCCGGGCGGGGGCAGCGTCGCCGCGCACGCGGGAGCACTGGCCGCTGCGCTCGCTCAGATGGTGGCCGGCCTCACTATAGGCAAAAAGAAGTACGTGTCTGTCGAAAGCGAGATGAAGGAAGTCGCGCTCAAAGCGGTGTCGCTCGGAAATACGCTGACTGCGCTGGTGAAACGTGACGCCGATGCGTACGCCTCAGTCTCTGAAGCGTATAAACTTCCGAAGGAGCCCGACGACGCCGCTGCACGCCGGGAACAAACCATTACCAACGCGCTGCTCAAGGCCGCCCAGGTTCCGCTAGAAACCATGCGCGCGTGTGTTCAAGTCTCTGAGCTCGCGGAAGTCGTAGCCGCAAAGGGGAATGCGAACGGGGTGACGGATGCCGGAGTTGCCGCCCTCCTCGCCGATGCGGCGTGCAAAGGAGCGGCGTACAACGTGCGCGTTAACATCCAGGCGCTCGACGATAAGTCGCTGGGCGATGCACTCCTTGCCGAAGCTCGCGAGCTCGTTGACAAAGGAAGTGTGCTCGCGTCGCGTACGACTTCGATTGTCGAACGCGCTCTGTCATCCTGATTTGCGAGAGGGACCTACGCGCACCGTGCTTCGCTCGATTCTCACAGTTTTCGCGCTGTTCGCCGCAGCGGCCAAAGCGCAGACCTCACCCGCCGCATCGACATCGATAGTTGGCACCTGGGAAGCCATTGCGCGCTCATCCGGCGGACTCGGCTCGACGATCTCATTTGGCCCTGACAACACGTTGAGCTTCACCATTGGCGCAATGGTCGACATGAGCTACCGGCGCGTTGGCGACAGCTTACTCGTGACGAGCGCCGCGGGCTCCCTTCCGCCGGCGTCGATCGCATTCTTGCATGACACGCTCGTCGTCACCAGAAATGGGAGTGAGCAGCGTGAGACACGTATCGCGGGCGAGAAAGCTGGAGACCCATTGATAGGCCGCTGGACCTACCAGCACTACACTGGTGTCGCGGCTTACGAGGAATACGCTGCGGACGGCGCATTTCATTTGAGGGTGCCGATTCGTACCCTCACCGGAAACTACGTCGTCGCGGGTAATACCGCGGTGATGCACTTAATGGGCGATGGCGGCGGAGATCGAACGGTGAATTTCGCTGTGCTTGGCGACACGCTGCAGCTCACGTGGAATGGTCAGAGCACGCGCTATCTGAGAGCGACGCCGCTAGCCAGGTAGCGCGGTCAGGACTCGCGGTTCTCTCTCGGTGATGGCGTTCAGAGATCAATACCTGCGGCCGATGTAGCGCACTAGAGCCAATCCCGGTCCTTCCAAAGAACTGTCATTCCAATTACGCCAAATACGATTGAGCTCACCAACGTGCCAAGCCATTCGCTGGCGCCCCATTGACTGGCCTTTCCAGTAACAAGGACGATCACGCCTATAGAAATCGGAGCTGCTGCTAGAATGCTTACGCCAGCCGCTGGCACACGTCTCTGTAGCGCCGGCCTAAATACGCCGAGAATAACTCCTGCGAAGAAACCTCCGAACAAGTAGACCAGAAAAAGGGGACCGATGTTGATTCCGTTTCTGTCAAACCGTTGGGGACCGCTGTCGACTACGTAGAGGATTGCGGCGACCACGGCGTATAGAATACCCCAGAACGCTCCCTTACGCGCTCCCCAGACGACGTTTGCCCATTGGATCATAGCGATTCTGTCCTCAAGAAATGCACGAATTCGCCCCTAGAAACAACGCGCGACCAGTAGAAGAATCGGAACAAACTGAACCAAACCGATCCCTAGCGCATCCCCAAACCTCCGATGCCTGGTTTATTCTTGTACCGTTGCGCAAGGTGACGCGGTTCGTTGCATCCCGGGGCGCTGAAGCGATTTGATTGCAGCGTCAGCGGCGGGGATTCGTCGCTCTGTGATATTTCACCGGCCGCTACCAAAGGCTGACCGCAGCTCGCGCTTGATCTACGCCGAGACTTGGTCACCGAAGCGCGTGACCCATTTCCCGTGCATTACGGCTCGCCAAGTAAAAGCTTATTGCGCAACCAGATTGCTCGAGTGATCACGCAGGTGCCCCCGACTAACCCATACACCGTAACACCGATTCTACGCTACTGCGCGTTTCGAAGAAAACGCGCCACAACGCTCGTGACGCGTTCGAACTTCTCTTCGCACTACTTCCTCTTTTGTACACATCTCGCCCCTGAAGGCGATATGTATAACCGGCCTTCTACGTTTCGGAGCCCTCGGACGAGCCTGAACTCTCACGCTGCGACCGCACAGACCATAGGATCGCCGCCGCGAATGGGCCACCCACCAAGCTACCGGCGACAACCAAGATGGTATCAAACGTTTGCCAATCACCTGCAGCTACGTACGTATACTCCATGAGCGCAAGGCTCAAACCAATAACTGACGTGGCTAGGAATAGCTGTCCAAACTTGCAGCGGCTGAGCGGGCGGAGCGCTCCGACGAGAAGGCCGATCGCCAAGCCCGCAAGAAAATTAAAACCGACGAGACTTTCGAGCGAGGGATTCGAGTTCCTCGAACCCAAGGTATCTGACCCCGCAAGAGCGCTGACGCCTGTGATCGCAGTAAAAGGCGTGGCGATCGTCGCGCCCCACTTCAGACCCCATTTAAGATTTCCCAGAAAATTGGGTGCCGTCATATTATGAGCATTGCTCGTGCGCGGTTCTGGCCGTAAGGATTGTTCGTCTAAGGGACACTATGTCGGAAATGAAGTCCGAGAAACGGGGTGCTTCCCCGGTGAATGAAGATGCTGTCGCTCCAAAAAGGAGATTACAAGTCTGGATTAGAGAACCCTTCATCATCGCTCGCGAAAAAGAATCAATGCCTTCAACCCCTGCTGCGTCTATCGCAGCTACGCTTACAGCGGCAGCAAAAATAGGAGCTCCGCCTTGAAGGGCTATGATGACACATGCACCTAAGCGACATCTGCGAGAAGTGCTGTTCCAAACAACCCAGCACTGACGAAACATGCGGGAGTTTTCGGTTTTGGTGGCCGCTTCCGAAGGTCGGTTCGGACTGCGTCTCAACCCGCGGTGAAATCCTTCGCTAAGTATCTTTTGTCCCTCTCGGGCTAGTGGGCGTTGCGCCAGCCGGAATGGGTTTTTTTGTGGCAGTGGCTGCCGCGGTGAGTGTGGATCCCAAACGCCTTCAAAATTCTGAAACATAGACCGGAAGGATCGACTGCGTTCACTGGATCGCTCTTCCCGAAGGGAAAGATTGATTCTGCCGCTGAACCGCTGGATTGAGCTGAGGCCGCGACTTGTTGGCGTTCCAGAGCAGATACTTCTCACGCGTCAGAGGGTCGGGTCGCCCGTCTACCTCTGCGTCGTGCGTTTTAACGCGATCCTTGCACATAGCGCGCGAATGCTGCCAAGCCAATGCCCGCGCTGAAGCCGCCCCACAGCGCGAACGAAATGCCCCACAAGCCGTTCGAACGTTCTAGCGGTAACATGAGTACCAGGGTGGCTACGGTACACGCGAAAATCCACGAGACGTAATGAGGAACTATGCCGCGTTCGCGAAAGCCTTTCGTGAAATGTAAGATCAGCGCAACGATCGCGCCGGCTGGTGCGGCTATCGTTAGTTCATAGAGCAGTCCGGGCCAATCTATAGGAACGTGCCGAGTGAAATCAGACACGAAGGTGCCCGAAATGGAACCTGCTATACCGTACGCTATTCCAACGAGCAGCGCACGAAATGCGCTGCTCGTGGATCCTTCGACCGATTGCCGTTTCATTTACCTCGCCCGCCCCCACAGGAGTTAATTGCTTCACCGAGTTTCCAAGCCTGCATCTAGTATGGGCCAATGCTTTGCGAAGTTATACCACCAACCAGCCGTCCCTTCGAAGGGATTAGGAGTCCCGCGATCGCCGTAGCTCTCTTGGATAGCCATCAAAGAGGGCAAATACATCGCATTCCCAACGATGTTTGCCGTAGTTCTAGGGTCCAGCCATGCGTCAGCCGAGCGACCAAGTTTAAAGATGTCCTTACCGTAGTGATAAACGTCGAGGCGAGCCGCATCTAGTGCCAGCGCCAACGCTGTTTGTTTCGCATCCTCCTTGCACACTTTCCAATCGATTGGCGGCAAACCGGGCGCGCGTGGAGAAAGCTTTCGCCACCAAGGATCGTTGGTCCCTGTCGGGCCAGCAGGCACCGCACCACCCGGAACGAGCTTTTTATAGCAGTCGCTGCCGAGGTGAATGTGGATGCCGAACGCCTTAAAAATTGTGAAACATAGACCGGAAGGATCGACTGCGTTAACTGGATCATTTCCACCGAAAGCATAGAGATTGCTTCCCCCGCTGAACCCTGCGGGATCCTCGTTCACGAATCTCCCGCCTTCCGGGTCGTACCAGCGATTTCTCATATAGTAGAGACCAGTGTAATC
>CADDZN010000294.1 GCA_902812375.1 bacterium
CAACGTGGCGTAGGAGAGCATCTCGCCGGGGCTAAGATCTTTCTTAGGAACAGCCGCTCGGGCCGGCTTCTTCCCGCCAGAAAGACCTCTCAATGCAAATAACAAAAAGAAAGGAGCCCTGGTGTTATAGACCAGATCGCCATTGGGATCGATCCGCTAAATCCGATCAATCCGCTTCATCTGGTTCAAACTTCCGTCTCGGTGGCCAGAACTCTTTGGTGTTAATGGCCAGAAGAAGCGCGGTGCGGACCGCGATTAGAGCAGCGAGCGGATCCAACCACCATCTACAGCGATCGAGCTGCCAGTGATGTAGCTGGCCCGATCCGACGCGAGGAAGGCAGCGAGCGCGGCGAACTCGCGCGGCTCCCCGAGCCGGCCCATGGGTATTTCGCGCTCCCACTTGGAGATAATGTCTCCGGCGCCCGGTTTGTTGGCCGCGGCCGCGAGCTGCTTCACCCTATCAGTCTTCGTGTAACCCGGCAGCAGATTGTTGACGGTCACCCCGAACGGCGCGACCTCGTTCGCCAGAGTGCGCGCGAAACCAATGACCGCCGCGCGCAAGCTATTCGAGAGCATCAAGCCTTCGATCGGCTGCTTCGCGGCGATCGATGTGATATTGAGAATGCGTCCCCAGCGTCTCTCCTTCATGCCGGGGACTACTGCGCGCGTGAGGCTGACTACGCTGTTGAGCAGGAGGTGCACTGCGGAGTCCCACATTTCCGCTGTCATAGACTCAAAGGGTCCGCTGGGTGGGCCGCCGGAATTATTCACCAGAATGTCCACGCGCCCGAATGCATCAAGCGCGGCTTTTATGACACGCTGTGCATCTTCGGGTTTAGAGACATCGGCGGGAACATCGATCACCTGGACGTTCGCGCTTTGACGGATGGACGCGGCCGTGTCGCGCAACGTCTCCTCACCACGCGCGCACATAACCAGATTGACACCCTCGGCGGCGAGCTCCTCCGCGACCGCGCGCCCCAATCCTTTGCTGCTCGCCGCGACCAGCGCAATCTTGCCGTGAATTCCGAGATCCATCCTATCGTCTCAGGTAATCGTCTTTCTTCTCCAGCCAGTCCTGTCGAGGGGGACTGAAGATGTCGACATCCAGAGTCTCCTCGAGCGCCTCGGCTTTGTGCGGCACGTTTGGCGGAATGTGGAGGACTTCGCCGGCGTTCACGGTGATCTCCTCAGCGCCGTCCTCGCCAATCCAGAATTTCAGCGCGCCCTCGAGGATGTAGGTGATCTGCTCATTGTCGTGCGAGTGCTTCGGGACGATGCATCCCTTTTTCAGGTACACATGCGCGAGCATCATCCGCTCCCCAGTGATGAGCCTTCGCTCGAGCATGTCGGACACTCTCTCTTTGCGCATGGACTCCCAACGGTAGAACGTGCATTTGTCCTTGGACGCCATCAGTGTTTGCTCTCCAGCCTTCAGGGTCTCTCGCCACGATGAAAGACAACTCGACCGCCCACGATCGTGTAGACGATTTGCGCGTCCCGAATTGTCTCCGGTGGAATTCTGGTAATATCCCGATCGATTACGACGACATCCGCGAGTTTCCCGGGAGTGAGAGAACCTTTCTCGGATTCCTGGAACGACGCGTAGGCACCGCCGGTGGTGTAAGCGCGGAGGGCATCTTCCACGCCGATCTTTTGCTCCGGCACCCATCCTTCCGGATGCTTGCCGTCGAGCGTGCGTCGAGTGACCGCGGCATAAATCCCCTCGAGCGGCGTTGCCGGCGCGACGAACCAATCGCTTCCGAATGCGAGCTTAGCTCCCGAGTCACGCAGCGACCGAAAGGCATAGGTAGTTTTTGCGCGCTCCGGTCCGATAACTTTTTCAGCCCATCGTCCATCATCGATGGCGTGATAGGGCTGCATGCTCGGAATCACACCGAGTGCCGCGAAGCGCGGGATGTCGCCGGGCGCTATATGCTGCGCGTGCTCGATGCGAAATCGGCGGTCGCGTTCACCATTCTCGCGCTCGACGCGCTCGAAGATGTTCAACTGAAGATTGATCGCGCGGTCGCCTATCGCGTGCACGATTACGTGGAGCTTCGCTTTATCGGCGTTCGATGTCCATGCGTACAGATCTTCCGGCGTGTTGACGAGCAAGCCGCTATCGGCAGGCGCGTCCGTGAAGGGTTGCATCATGGCCGCCGTATGTGAGCCGAGTGAGCCATCGACGAATCCTTTGAGGCCGCCAATTCTCAGCCACGAATCACCCTGACCGCGCGCGGCAACAGTGTCGCGGAGCCGAGCCCAGGTTGAAAGTGGCACCGCGGCGTAAATGCGCGTCCGAAGCTTGCCAGCGTGATGCGCGCGCTCGAAGACGGCCAGATCAGACCACGTGCCCATGTGATCGACCGACGTGACGCCGCGCTCCGCCACGTAGGTCATCGCAGCGTCGAGCGCGCGGTCCAACATTTCCGAGGTTGGCTCTGGCACCGCGCGATCGATCAGGTCCTGCGCGTTGTCCTTGAAGATTCCCGCGGGATGGCCGTTCGCGTCGCGCATGATCGTACCGCCCGCGATATCACCGCCGGTCGAGGGAACGCCGGCAACACGCATCGCCGCTGTGTTGGTGAGAGCCATGTGACCGTCGAGTCGATTGATCCAGACTGGGTTGTTGGGTGTGACCGAATCGATCCAGGAGCTCCGCGGCAGCTCTCCGCCCCAGTTCTGGTGATCCCAGTCGCCACCGGTTATCCAGGTCCCGGGCTGGAGTGTGGCGGCGAATGCCTTGATCCTGCTGATGAATTCCGCTGGGGTCCTCGCGTCGCGCAATTGAACCGAGGCGAGGTTCATTCCTCCAGCCAGAAAATGGACGTGCGAATCGATGAATCCAGGCGCTACGGTTCCACCGTGCGCATCGATGATCGTCGTCGAGGACGACGCGAGCTTTCGGATCTGATCGTTCGAGCCGACCGCGACTATCCGGTCACCGCGGATCGCGACCGCTTCCGCGCGCGGGTGCGGGGAGTCGCCCGTCCATACCGCCCCGTTGATGATTGCGATTGAGAGCGGTGCATCTCGAGGCATCATCGTCGTTGCGCAGGCCTGTAGAATGGCGCCGATAGCCAAAAAGGTCGCAGTACGACCGAGCATGGTTTCTCCAACCGGGTTGGAAATAAATCTGGCATGCGTTGAGGTGACTGATAAGCGCCGCACGCCAATCGGGACCAGAACGGGTTACGGCGCAGGTGTATTTGTCGTCGAAAGGGAATAACAACCGAAAGCGGAAAATGAGAATGCACAAATATCGAAACGGAATCCTGGCATTGGCGGCTTTTTTTGGCCTCGCCGCCTTTGGCAGCGCGGCTGAAGCGCAGCTACATCCATCTTTCTATGGCTCAGCCGAAGCTGACACCCGTAACCCGCAGTTCTATCTGCTCGGAACCTACCTGGGCGTGGGTGGTTTCGGCTGGTCGCCGTACTTGAACGCCAGCGCTTATCTGCTCGATTACCCGGTGGTCGATACGCAGGAGACATTGAGCGCCGTTTCTCCGACGCTCGGCCTTGCGTATGCGGCGCGAAGCAAAGGCGTATCGTTCGGCGTCGGGTATGCCTGGGTGCGTCACCCGAATGCGGGCGCTCCGGGCGCGGAAGGCGGTGGAAGCAACGGCGTCACCGCAAGCTTTGGCGCGTATCATCGAGGGAGAGGTCGCCGATCGCTCGACACCCAGCTTCTTTCGAACTACAACTTCGGAAGTCAGTACGTGTGGGCGCGAGGACGCGGATCAGTGCCGTTTGGCGCGTCTGCCACGCACCCGGCGCGGCTCGGCCTGGAGCTTGTCGGTCAGGGCGGAGGGAAGGATGCGAGCAGCAGCAGTACCTTCGAAGTCGGACCGACTTTCGAGTACGGATGGGCGCCAAACTTGAGAACCACTGGAGCCATCGGTTACAAGAACGTCGGCGCATCCTTTCTCGCGGCGAGAGAATCGGCGGCGTACTTCAAGCTCGAGTTCTCGCTCTCGCCCTGACCTACTGCGCCATTTACGCCGAGGAAGGAGGCGTAGGCGGCGTTGGAGTATCGGGCACGAGCGGGTGCTTCAAGTGGAACGGCGTAGCTTGCTGGTACGCCTTCGCCACCGCGAGCAGCTTGGCTTCCTGAAAGAGCCCGCCGAGAAAGGTCAGTGATACTGGAGTCCCATCTTGCCTGAACCCGTTGGGCAGAATGACTGCTGGGTGGCCAGTGAGATTGGTGGCGACTAGCTGCGAGAGATTCGCTGCGCCGGTTGGAGTGACTATCACGTCGACTGTGCTCATCAGCTCGTCCCACTTCTGGATAGCGACAGAGCGTAAACGATTTGCGTTCACGTAATCCACCGCCGGAATAAAGCGCGCGGTTCTGAAAGTGTTCGGCCAATCGAACTTGCCCTGCT
>CADDZN010000295.1 GCA_902812375.1 bacterium
GGCAGTCCATGTAGGTCGCTATATCGTGATCGAGGCTGAGGCGCGCGACGCGATAGCCGCGGAAGAGTCGGCGGCCGAGATGTGCAGGAAGCTCCTCGCTAATCCCGTGACCGAAGATTTTGAGATTGAGTCGGCGGTGCCCGCATGAAGTTCGGCGTCATCACCTTTCCCGGCTCCAACTGCGACTACGATGCCTTCCACGCCATCACGGAAACACTCGGCGAAGAAGCCGTTTATCTCTGGCACAAAGGCCACGACCTTCAAGGATCCGATGTAATAATTCTGCCGGGCGGCTTCAGTTACGGAGATTATCTGCGAGCCGGCGCGATAGCGCGCTTCAGTCCGATCATGCGGGAGGTTGCGGCTCACGCGAAGAGCGGAGGACCAGTCATCGGGATCTGCAATGGATTCCAGATCGCCTGCGAGGCGGGACTGCTGCCCGGCGCGCTGATGCGGAACGCCGAGCTCAAGTTCATTTCAACTCATGTGCATATCCGGGTAGAAAATTCCGATACCCTCTTCACGAACCTGTACGAGCAGGGCGAAGTCTTGAGAGTCCCGGTCGCGCACGGCGAAGGAAGATATGTCGCTCCACCAGACGTTCTCGACGCGTTGGAGAGCGAGGCGCGTGTTATCTTCCGATATGCGGACGCCAATGGTCAGATCAGCGCGGGCGCCAATATCAACGGCTCCGAGAACAACATCGCCGGAATCATCAATGACGGTGGCAACGTACTCGGCATGATGCCCCACCCGGAACGAGCGTGCAGCACTCTTATCGGCTCGAGCGATGGCGCGCGCCTTTTCGAGTCAATCCTGGCGCGCGTGGCTGCCTGAGATGTCGGCAGTGAACCCGCGGCCCGGTGATCCAGCGATTACTCCGGCGCTCGTCGCGGAACACGGTCTCACCAAAGGCGAATACGAGCGGTTGGCCGCAATGCTTGGGCGCACGCCGACATTCACCGAGCTGGGCATCGTGAGCGCGTTGTGGAGCGAGCACTGCTCGTACAAACACTCGCGACCCGTGTTGAAGACTCTGCCCACGCAAGCTCCGTACGTGTTGCAGGGCCCGGGCGAAAACGCCGGGGTGATATCGATAGGTGATGGTCTCGCTGTCGCGTTCAAGATCGAGTCGCACAACCATCCTTCCGCGGTCGAGCCCTACCAAGGCGCGGCAACAGGTGTTGGAGGAATCCTCCGCGATGTATTCACAATGGGCGCGCGTCCAATCGCGATGCTCAACTCACTCCGTTTCGGAAGTCTGAACAGCTCGCGCGTTCGATACCTTTTCGCGGGCGTCGTTCGAGGAATCGGTGATTACGGCAACTGCGTGGGTATTCCAACCGTTGCCGGCGAGATCATGTTCGATCCGTCCTACGAGAATAATCCGCTCGTCAACGCCATGTGCGTCGGGCTGTTGCACGAGAGCGACCTCATTCGCGCCAAGGCCGAAGGAGTCGGCAATCCGATTATTGCCGTTGGCGCGCGCACTGGGCGCGACGGAATACACGGCGCATCGTTCGCGTCAGAAGATCTCTCCGAGGCGAGCGATGCCAAGCGCCCGAGAATCCAGGTTGGAGATCCCTTCACCGAGAAGCTGCTGCTCGAGGCGAGTCTCGAGTTGATCAAGAGCGGCCACATCGTCGCCATTCAGGACATGGGGGCCGCGGGCCTCACTTCTTCATCGGCGGAGATGGCCGAACGCGGCGATGTGGGAGTTACGATTGATGTGACGAAAGTGCCGACCCGCGAAGGCGGCATGACGCCGTATGAGATTCTGCTGAGCGAGTCGCAGGAGCGGATGCTGGTGGTCGCGAAGCGCGGGCACGAAGACGGAGTAAAAGAGATTCTAACCAAATGGGATCTCACCGCCGCCGTAATTGGGGAGGTAATTGCCGAACCTGTCTACAGAGTTACAGAGGGAACGACCGTCGTCGCCGAATTCCCCGGATCGCGGCTCGTTACCGACTGTCCGAGCTACACGCCCGCCGCGGAAGAGTCACCGACAATCAGAGAACTTCGCGAAGCAGATGTCCTTCGCATTCCCGAGCTACCGGAGGAAAGCAATCCCGCGTGGACACTCGAGCAGTTGTTGTCCGCGCCGAGCATTGCGAGCAAAGCGTGGGCGTACCGCCAGTATGATTCGACCGTCCGTACCAATACTGTGATCGGCCCGGGCGGTGACGCCGCGGTTCTGAGAATTCGCGGCACGAACAAAGCGATCGCTGTAAAAACCGATTGCAATGGCCGCTACGTTTACCTCGAGCCGCGCACCGGTGGACGGATCGCCGTGGCCGAGGCGGCGCGAAACGTCGCGTGCACGGGAGCGCGTCCGATGGCAATCACTAATTGCCTCAATTTCGGCAATCCCACGCGACCGGAGGTGTTTTACCAGCTTCGTGAAGCGGTCGCTGGAATGGGTGAGGCGTGCCGCACGCTCGGCACTCCCGTAACCGGCGGCAACGTCTCACTGTACAACGAGAGTCCGTCGAGCGCTGTGTATCCGACGCCGGTGATTGGAATGGTTGGACTGGTCGATGACCTCGCTCACATCACTCCGGCGACATTCCGGAATGATGGCGACGCGATCCTACTCCTTGGCGATATGACCGGCGAGCTGGGTGGAAGCGAATATCTCGCAACGATTCACGGCAGGGTTGAAGGCGCTCCACCGCACTGCGACCTGGCGCGCGAACAGGGCGTGATTGACGTACTTCTCCAGGCGATTCGGGCCGGTGTCGTGAGCTCCGCGCACGACTGCAGTGAGGGTGGGCTCGCTGTAGCGCTCGCGGAGTGTTGCGTTGCCGATCGGGAGTCTCAGAGTGGCGCCGATGTCGATCTCTCGAAATGGTCAGACCTCCAGGCGCGTGGAATTCTTTTCGGTGAGGATCAAGGGCGGATAGTGGTCTCCAGTTCGGCGCCGGATCGCGTGCTTGCGCTCGCGGCGAGTGCCAACGTTCCGTGCACAGTTATCGGGACGGTGCGTAGCACGTCGACTTCGCTTTCGATCGATCTCGGTAATCAAACAATTGTGGCTTCTCTGCAAAAACTCGCTCGCGCCTATCACGATTCAATCCCATCGATAATGGCGCGCACCCCGGAGCACACGACCTTCGACGAGCTCGCTCAAGTGGCGGCACACTGATATGTGCGGAATTTTCGGCATCTACGGACACGAGAAGGCGGCCGCAATGGTGCACCTCGGACTCTACTCGCTTCAGCACCGAGGCCAGGAGTCGTCTGGGATCGTCGCCGTTGACCGTGAGACCGGCGCGCGCGCCATCAAGAGCATGGGACTCGTTTCGGAAGGGGTGACAGCGGCGGGCGCGCAGAATCTCCCGGGAAATATCGCGATTGGGCACACGCGCTATAGCACCGCGGGATCGTCTACTATCGAGAACGCTCAGCCAGTGCTCGCGCGTTTTCGTGACGGGCATATCGGCCTCGCGCACAACGGAAATCTCACCAACGCCTCGGAGCTTCGACGTGAGCTCGAGGATGCGGGCTCGATCTTCACCTCGACGATGGATTCGGAAGTGCTCGTGCATCGCCTGGCGCGGTCTTCGGCATCCAAACCCGAGGATCGCCTCGCCGAAGCGCTCCGGGGCGTCGAAGGGGCCTACTGTGTCGTCGTCGTTATTGGTGACACCTTGCTCGCCGCTCGCGATCCGCGCGGTTGGCGACCACTCGTGATGGGCAAGCTCGGCGACGCAACCATCTTCGCGTCCGAGAGCTGCGCGCTGGATCTCCTCGGCGCCACGCTGGAGCGCGAGGTCGAGCGCGGCGAGATCATCGCAATCGACGGATCCGGGCTGCGCTCGACGTTCCCACTCGGGCAACTCGAATCGCGAAAGTGCGTCTTCGAGTTTGTCTACTTCTCGCGTCCGGACAGCCAGGTATTTGGCGGCTCGGTAGATCGGGCGCGTCGCGAGCTGGGACGTCGTCTCGCGCGCGACTTCCCCGCCCCGACGGCTGATCTTGTGTTCAGTGTGCCCGATTCATCCAATTCCGCCGCGCTTGGATTCGCTGAGGAATCAGGACTGCCGCTGGAGCTCGCTCTCATCCGAAACCACTACGTCGGACGCACATTTCTCCAGCCGACGCAGGCTGGACGCGATGCAAAGGTGAAGGTGAAGTACAACGCGGTCCGAGAAGTCCTGCGTGGAAAAAGCGTAGTGATGGTCGACGACTCCATTGTGCGCGGAACTACAACCCGCGGCTTGGTCAGCATGGTTCGCGCTGCCGGGGCGCGAGAGGTGCATCTACGCGTAAGCTCCTCGCCCGTAACTGGCCCCTGCTACTACGGAATCGACACTCCAACGCGTGAAGAGCTTATCGCTGCCAACATGACCATAGAAGAGATCACTCAGGATGTCGG
>CADDZN010000296.1 GCA_902812375.1 bacterium
TCCTTCGGAGATGCTCGGGCACTACCAGCGTCGACCGGGGCCGATAATCGAGAATGCTCGGCGCAGGTTCCTGAGGAGCCACGCAGCGGCGCGGGCGAATCTCGGTCATGCCTGGTGGGCAGGACTCGCCTGGTTTGATTTCGGTCGCGCGTTGGGCGCCGGGCTGCGCGGAGAGCGGTAACGTTATCAGTGCGGATGCGGAGGCAGCGAGACACGCAGCGCGGAGAATGTGAACGAAGTTCGACATGAGCGTTTGAGAGACGCGGCGGGTTAAGATGAATGCGTGGATGACATGTTACAGTTAATGCGCTAGATCGAATGGAGAAGACCGATGGCATTCAAGGACAACAAGAACCGGCAGGAATATTCCGCGCTAGTGGTCTGGGAAGGAAATCTCGGATCCGGGACGTCCAACTACATGGACTACGGACGAGGATTCAGCGTTCGAATCGAAGGCAAACCCAACCTCGTAGGCAGCTCCGATCCACTTTTACTCGGCGACGCGACGCTGTACACTCCCGAGGATTTGTTACTCGCCGCGCTCTCGTCATCACACATGCACGGATATCTGACGCTCTGCTCGCGTAACAAGATCAATGTCCTGAAATATCAGGACCGCGTGCACGCAACGATGAAGGGTACGCCGGCTGCTGGCGGGAAGCTCGAGACGATCACCTTGGAGCCGCTCGTAGTCATCGCGCCGGGCGACGAAAGGCTCGCAATGAAGCTTCACGACACTGCTCACGATCACTCCATCATCGCACAAGCCATCAGGACCAAGGTGAAGTATAAGGCGACGATTCGCGTCGATCACGCCGCCCATTCGCGAGTTAGAGCTTGAGCGAGAGCGGGCAACTATCTGCCGCCCTGGCCGCTAACCCACCGTTTACTCCCTCGGCTGATAGAAAACTTTTTCGACTGTCAGTCCGGACATCTGGCGCGGAGTGATCAACGCGCCGAGACCAAAGGCCGTCCTGCCGGCATCGTTGGGATTGTCGCGCACGGTCTCATCGATGAATACTCCCTCGAAACGCTCCCGCGCGCCATTCGCAAAGACTTTCGTCGCGTTGAGGAGCGCACCGTCGATCTTCCCATCTGCGAGCGTGAAGGTTCGGAGTGTCTGCCCGTCGACGCCGAGCGGATCCGCGCCTGATCCGGACACGTTGCCTTGCGCATCGACTCTTAGATTGAGCCGGAATCCCCAGTCGGCCTCGTACGAACCGGAGTAATCTGCAGGGTTCGCTCGAACAGCGGGTACGCTCCGGATCTCCTTGAACTTCTCGACGCGTACTCCGTGACGCTCTTTGACGGCGTGCTTGCTCTTGTTGAATGAGGCAACGATTGCTTGTGTCCGAGCTGAAGCTGCGGTTTGGGCTGACGCTGATTCGGTGCACAGCACCACCGTGATCGTCAGGGCCGCGAAGAACATCGGTCGAATGATTTTCATAAGCCTCTCGGGGTCGATTGACAGAATGCCTTGAGTGCACCAGCCGCACGTGTTCGTGGATTCCTCTATTCTGACACCGCGCCGGCACAAATCGTTGAAGCCGACAACGGCTCTAACCGCGAAGGACGTCTGGCGCTATTGTAACGCTGCATTCCGCAAGCGTATGCGTGCTCCGCTCAACCCATGACCTGCCCGCTATGATTTCTTCCCTTCGATGGACGATGTGCGCGGCCGTTGCTTCGATCGCCTCATCGGTCGCCATCGCCCAATCCGCGCCCCATGTCGCAGGTAGCACCGCAGCGTGTGAGCGCCTCCGCGATCTTCAGATCCCCGAAGTTCGCTTTCACGAGATCACCAATATCCCGGATTCCGCCGACCACAAGGACAACATCCGCGCTCCGCACTGCCGAGTGTCGGGCGTCATTGGCAAGAGTACCGAATTTCTCATCATGCTTCCGTATGCGTGGAACCAACGTCTGCTCATGGGTGGCAATGGCGGGTACGCGGGCTCAATCAATCGCGGCGTCATGCGAAATGCGACGTCGGGCTACGCGGTCGTCAGCACGAATACCGGTCACGGGCAATCAGTTGGCGGCGGCGCGCGGTGGGCATTCAATAATCCCGACATGCAGAGAGACTTCGGATATCTCGCCGTACACCGCACGGCACAGGTGGCGAAGTCGATCGTCCAGACTTTCTATGGTTCCGCGGCCCTCTACTCGTATTTCACCGGATGCTCCAACGGCGGACGCCAAGGGCTGATGGAGGCCGAGCGTTATCCGGAGGATTTCAACGGCATCGTGAGCGGTGCGCCCGCGGCTCATATGAGCCGGATCGGCGCATCGTTTCTCAAAAACATCCAGGCGGTGTTTCCCGATACCAGCTACTTCGAGCATCCGCTCATCACGCAGGCAAACCTCGATCTTCTCTCATCAAAGGTGCTCGAGGCGTGCGACGCGAACGATGGCGTCCGCGACAGCATTCTCAACGACCCGCGCGATTGTCATTTCAAGCTCGCGTCGATAAAAGCGTGCGCCGGCGATCGCGCCGCGGATGATTGCCTTACTAGCGCGCAGAGGACCGCAATTGCCCGCATCTATTCCCCGACCAGGGACCGGCGTGAGCGCGTCATCTATCCGGGCCAGACCTTCGGCGGTGAGAATCTCGAAGGTGGCTGGGGGACCTGGATCAGCGGACGGGATTCCGCCCTTATGCACGATCTTCACGTGCCGAGCGCGCAGGCGATGTTCGTTACCGAAGGGGCAAAGTACTTCTTGTTCAACGATTCGACATGGGATTATTCCAGGTATCACGGATCTTTCTCGGACGATGCGAAGACGTGGGCATCGCTGCTGGACGCCGACAACCCGGATCTATCCCGCTTTGCCCGCCGTAAAGGAAAACTCCTTTTATGGCACGGTTGGTCGGATCCTGGACTCAATCCTCTTGCGACGATTGACTACTATCGCAACGTCGTTGCGCGCGACCCGAAGGCGAGCTCGTATGTGAAGCTTTACATGCTGCCTGGCGTGCTGCATTGCGGTGGCGGCACGGGGCCGAGCAATGTGCAGTGGCTCGATGCGCTTGCGACGTGGGTCGAGCGCGGGGTCGCGCCGGCTCGGCTCGTCGCCACGAACAACGGCATTCCAGCGAAGGTGACTCTCAGCAGGCCGCTGTGTCCGTATCCACAGCGCGCGGAATACAAGGGTTCGGGTAGTACACGCAACGCTGCGAGCTTCGTCTGTCGTTCACGACAGTGACTTAGTCCGCCTCCTCGATCAACTTCTTCGCAGTGACGTTACCAGGCCACGTCTTCACCGCGCCCAACGGTGTGCGCGGATTCGACACATCCGAGACCGTCACAGCCCGCACCGCCGCTCTCATGCACGCCGCTGGTTACCGATTCGCGGTGCGATATGTTCGGCGAGCCAAGCGGCATTCCTTCACACTCACCGCCGCCGAGTCGCGACGACTTCTCGACGCCGGCCTCGGCGTGATGCTCGTGCAGTACGTCGAGTCCGAATCGGCCTGGACGCCGAGCGCCGGCAAAGGAACTCAGAACGGAACTATCGCCGCCGACGAAGCCGACTCACTCGGCTTTCCGTGGGGAGTTACCATCTGGTGTGATCTCGAGGGTGTTGCGGCTGGAACATCTTCGCGCAGCATTATCGACTACTGCAATCGGTGGCACGAAGCGGTGAGTGCGGCTGGATATCTTCCCGGGATTTACGTCGGCTACCATGCGCGACTCTCACCGATGCAGCTCTATCGCTCGCTCCGATTCACGCATTACTGGGCAGCGTACAACCTCAACGCCGATCAGTATCCCGCTGTGCGCGGCGTACAAATGAGACAATCGCGGGCATCAACGGGCGCGAGTCCCACCGAAGTTGGAATCAGCTTTCAATCGGATCGCGTGATGAGCGACGTGTTGGGTGGGCGGCCCACCCTGCTCGCACTCGATGGTTGGCCAGAACTGCCCTGATCGCAAGCTTGACCGCACTCCCGAACGGTCTCAACTTGCAGCGTCATCTCGATTGATCGCTCCACTTCGCGGGAGCATCGCTTGGTTCTGCCCATCCAGCGCCTCCGGGAGCTCCTCGCTCCCACCTACACCATTGACCGCGAGCTAGGTCGTGGTGGAATGGCCACTGTCTGCCTCGCGCAGGACACCAAACACGAGCGCGTAGTTGCGCTCAAGGTTCTTCATCCCGGACTCGCTGAGTCCGTTGGACCCGAGCGGTTCCTCCGCGAGATCAGAGTCGTTGCTCGGCTCAACCATCCGCACATTCTTCCGCTCTTCGACTCGGGTGAGGTCGAGGGCTTTCTCTACTACGTGATGCCTTACGTCGAGGGTGAGTCGCTGCGGGAGCGGCTCGAGCGCGA
>CADDZN010000297.1 GCA_902812375.1 bacterium
CCCCCACCGCCCGCTCCCCTTCCTCGTCGGATGGATGGTTGACGACTTTTCCCTCGACGACCATCGTCGTCGACCCGCCACCATCGAAATTCATCGCCTGCCACGCGCCCAGCTCGCGCATCACATTCGCCAGCTCGACGAGCGTCATCCCGCCACTGTTCTCTGACCGACCGTCGACTGTGAACAGAAGCAGGGTAGAGCTGTCGCGCGAGAACCCGATCGCCGTCCGCGGATGCCGAGCCTCCGCGTTGCGCGAAAGAGTCCCCTCGAGCGTGGCAGCATCGCTAGCGATGTTCTCTCCGTCGCGGAGGATGCGCGGCCAACCGCCAATCAGCATGACCGGCATCATCCCGCGCGAGAGGCGCGGCAGCGTCGCCAGCAAAATCTTCACCGTATCACCATCGGCCATCTTCTGAACTTCTTCCGCGCGCAAACCGGAACCGTAGGCGGCGAGCACGGCACCGCCGCTCGGAATATCAGATCCCGAGCTCGTGGAGATCGCGCCGCGCCGAACGAACACCAGAGTGTCACCGCGCTTTCCGATCGGCATCAGCGCCGCTTCCACCGTGCGGCGAGTAGTGTCACGAGGAGTCGCCGCGCCAAATCGCGAGGTGTAGAGCGCGGTACCTTCCGGTTTACCCGATGGGTTGAAATTCAACGTTATGATCGGCGTCATCGTGCCCCGGTCCCACGCCCTGCCATCGAGAATGAATCGGTCGATCAATGGGCGCCCCGCGGCATCGATCCCGAATTGAATGTGCGCGTTGTCCCAGGTGTCGTACGGCGAGTCGGTAACCTTGAGACCCTTCCACCACTCGCCCGCGATCACCTGGTTGTTCTCGTTCTCGCCGGACTCGAGGTTGAAGAAATCTGCGTTGACCGCGGCGAGTACACGCGTACCTGTCGAGTCGACTCGGCGCACCATGTCACTGACGCGCTCGCGACCCTTCAATCGATCGAATGCGCGAGCACTGCGGACCTCGATCCCGGCGCGCCGCAAGTCGACGCGCACGAGATTGATTGCCCACGGGCCGCGCCGGTCGGTGAACTGACTGTAGGAGACTCCGGGTGCGAGCTCACGGGATGCGGGCGTGGGCGGAAGTGTCGATGTGCGCATCGACGGCGCGCATGCGACGAGAAGACAGGGCAGCATCAATCTCAATGAAGGGTGCGGCATCGGGTCGGAAATATTTGGGAGATGGCGTGTCGAAGTGGTTTGGTCACGAATTGATCTTGTGTTCGGAGCTGCAAAATATGACTACCGGCGAGTTGCTTAACTACAAGGTCAAAATATGACTACCGGCCGGGGGCTGATGGCGAGCCGGCTCTTGGCTGCGGGCTGGCCGTCGCTCTTTGCATCATATAGACACGGGGAGTGGGAAAGTGATGACGGTTGGATAATGCGCACGTGCTCATTTTCGGGCGTGTCCGATTTCAAGAAGCTCCACGTTTGGCAGAAAGCTCACGCGCTCTCACTCTGCGTTGATCGAATCAGCAAAGAGATCCGGGGAGCGCGGTACTCCTCCCTGCGAAATCAGATCTTTCGCGCTGCGACTTCAATTCCGGCGAATATCGCCGAGGGGAGGAGGCAGGAGAGCGAGAAAGAGTTCGCGCGGTTTTTACGGTACGCTCTCAACTCCAGTTCAGAGCTGGAATACCATCTGATCTTGGCCCTCGATACTCAAGTCATTTCAGAAGCAGACTTCCGCTCATTAGCGACCCAGACAATTCGAGTGCGCAAGATGCTTTACGCACTTCTGAAAGTCGTCGCACCCAACAAGCACACACCCCCTGCGCAATCTCGTGCAAACGAAACAGCCAGCGCGGAGCCACCGGCCGGCACGCCATCGGCCCCCGGCCGGTAGTCATATTTTGACTTTTGCAGTTCAGTCCCCGCGGATAGCCATAGCAGTTGCAGTCACTCCGCCTCCACCTGCGGCCGGTGCGCCTGCTGCAACTTCTGCTGCAACAGTGCCGGCGCCGGCTCATAGTGACTGAACTCGAGAGAGTACGACCCTCGGCCCGCCGTGATCGATTTCAATCGAGCCGGAAACTGCTCCAGCTCCGACAGCGGCGCCTGCGCCTTGATCTGCAGCACCCCCGGTCGCGGCGAGTCGGACCCGCGAATCTGCCCTCGGTGCGCGGACAGCTCGCCCGCGATGTCCCCCATCTTCTCCTCGGGTGCCACGATCTCGACGTTGACGACCGGCTCGAGCACCACGGGCCGAGCCTTGGCGAGCGCGTCGAGAAATGCCTTGCGACCGGCGGACATGAACGCGACATCCTTCGAATCGACCGGGTGACTCTTGCCATCATAGACGATGACGCGCACGTCCTGCAGCGGGAAGCCCGCGACGAATCCGTGCTCGAGGACATTGCGCACACCCTTCTCGACGGATGGAATGAATTGACTCGGGATCGTGCCGCCCTTCACGGCGTCGACGAACTCGAATCCCTTGCCGCGCGGCAGCGGTTCCACCCGCAGGAAGACTTCACCGAATTGCCCCGCCCCGCCTGTCTGTTTCTTGTGGCGACTGTGACCCTCCGCTTTCGCCGCGATTGTCTCGCGAAATGGAACCGCAGGCGGATGCGTATCGAGCTCGATCTTGTACTGCGATGCCATCTTGTCGAGAACCACCTTCAAGTGCATCTCGCCCAAGCCGCGCAGCACGGTCTCGTTCGTCTGCGCGTCGTGCTCGATGCGCAGACACGGATCCTCGGCCGCCATCTTGTGCAGCACGTCGGAGACCTTTTGCTCGTCCCCGCGCTTTTTCGGTGTCACGGCAAGCCCGAATACCGATGTCGGCAACTCGAGCGGGCGCGGATGCAGGTGCGCGTCATCTGCGGAGTCGTGCAGGATCTGGTCGAACTGGATCTCCTCGATCCTCGCGATCGCGCAGATGTCGCCTGGCAACGCCTCCTGCACTTCGGTCTGCGTCTTTCCACGCAGGGTGTAAATGTGCGCGGGCCTGATGGGTTTCCGGCCGTCGCCGATGTAGAGCTGCATGTTCGGCGTCAGGCGTCCCTGATGTACGCGGAATACCGCGAGGCGCCCAATGTACGGGTCCGTCTCGATCTTGAAGACGTGGGCGAGCGCGTGGTCGTCAGGATTTGGAAACGCCCTGAGCTCCTGAATGTCGCCGTCGCTCCCCGTCGGTATGCTCAAGTAAACCGGCGGATTCCCTTCAGTCGGATTCGCCAGCAGCTTGACGATGACTTCGAGCAGCTCCGCCACGCCAGCGCCGGTCTTGGCGGAGGTAAAGACGACGGGAATCAAATGCCCCTCGCGCAGTGCTCGCTCGAGGGGCTCGTGCAACTCTTTGGGCGTGACCTCGCCCTTTTCGAGGTATTGCTCCATGAGCTTCTCGTCGACCTCCACCACCTGCTCGACGAGCTTGCGATGACACTCCTCGACAGAGGAGAAATCGGCCTCGCCCGAGGGTGCAAAGAAGCAATCCGAAACCCTGGTGCTGTTACTCGCCGGAAGGTTGAGCGGCAGACATTCCTGACCGAACGCCTCCTGAATGCGTCGCAGCAAACCTTCGCAATCGACGTTCGCGCAATCGATCTTGTTGACGATGATCATGCGGTCGAGCCCGCGCTTCTCCGCGTACTGCATGAAGCGCGCGGTCATCATCTCGATGCCGTTCTGCGCGTTGATCACGATCGCCGCGGTCTCTACCGCAGCGAGCGCGGGAAGCGCGTGACCCGCGAAGTCCGGATAGCCTGGAGTGTCGAGGAGATGGATGTGCGCCGATTCGCCATCGACCGACGCGTCGAAGCTCGCGACGGCGAGCTTGAGCGAGTGATGAAGCTGCTTTTCAAGAGGGGAATAGTCGCAGACGGTAGTGCCGCGCTCGACGCTCCCGGCGGCGTGAACCGCTCCCGCCTTCGCCAACAACGCCTCTGCCAGTGTAGTCTTGCCGCTGCCCGCCTGGCCAACGAGCGCGATCGTCCTGACGTGGTCGGTAGAATTCGCCACAGGCCTGCCCTCCATTCATTTTCCTATTTTATAGCCGCAAGACCGCTGCCCCGGAAGGAGTGGGAGCGCCGTTCGTGATTATCGGCTGAGGCTACGTTCGAAAATGCTGGCGCTGGCTGCTGGCTGAACTGCAAAGTCAAAATGTGACTACCGGCCGGGGACTTAACTGCAAGATCAACGTACGACTACCGGCCGAGGGCTCACAGCGTGCCGGCCCAGGGCTACGCGCGGGCTGTCCCTCGGTGCTCACTACCGGAAGGGGAACGGGGGAAGCTCCTTTTATGAACGTGCGACACGATTCTAGCGCAGAACCCATGTGCGTTAGCCTTACTT
>CADDZN010000298.1 GCA_902812375.1 bacterium
GTGTCGATTCGCCGTCGGTAGATCAAAGAGACAGCAAGAACCTGCCTGTCCATCACATGCTTTTTTCCGGGAACGCCGCGATCCTCGAGAATCTGGATCTCCGCAGAGTGACACCGACCATGTACGAGTTGATGGCATTTCCGCTGAAGCTGATGGCGCTCGATGCGGCTCCGGTGCGCGCGGTGCTCAGACAGATCGTCAGGTAAACCAAGCGCATGTTGAAGCGCCTCCTGATTGCCGCGATTGTGATCGTATTGGTGGCGTTCGTCATTCAGGAGCAACAGCAGCGCACATCGGGGTCAAGGCGGCCGCGAAAATCTCAACCGGTCCACACGCGGCGCGGCGCGCGAAAGCTCACATCTCCGCCGGTCACGAGCTTCGTCTCCGACACCGGAGGACGAGAGTTGATCGTGCGCGTTCTCGACGTGGGACAGGGTGATGCGACTTACATCAGGAATGGCTCGAGCCGGGTGATCATCGATGGCGGACCCGACACTGCGGTATTTGGCAGATACCTCGATTCACTTAGGCTGAACAACTCTACGATTGATGTAGTGATCCTCTCCCACCAGCACCTCGATCACTACAACGGCCTGAGGGAGCTGTTCAGGACGTCGCGCCACATTCGCATCCGCTACTTCTTCGAGAACGAGGATCCGGCTACCGCTGTCACGCTGGCAAGATTGCGTGATTCCATTCTGTCGAGGATGGACAGAGACAGCCTGATCTATCGGGACACCGACGACCCGTGCTCCAACGGTCGAAGGATCTGCACCATCACTATGACAGGCGGCGCAAAACTGCACATTCTCGCTCCCATGCCGGGTGGAGAGGGCGCCAACAATCGATCTGCCGTCGTCAAGCTCATTGCGCCTGACTCCGCAGCATTCACAATGTGGTTCGCGGGTGACGCGGAGCACGAAGAAATCTCCTGGTTCGAGACCGCCGGCTACGATCGCGATCCCGGCATGCGCGTCAGCGCACTGAAAGCCGATCACCACGGGAGCTGTAACGGAGTTACGCCGCGCTACCTCGCGCTCCTCAAACCGCAGTGGATGGTTGCGTCACTTGGAGCACGCAACGACTACGGCCACATGCACACCCAGGCAAAAGCCATTTACAGACAGGCCGGGGTTCCATGGTATCGCACGGACCAGAACGGAACGGTTACAATCCGCTCACCAGGTGCCGACGGTAAAGGGTTTTCGATCACGCCAGAGCGGCCTGGCGTTGATCTCGATGGGCCCAGCGATCGCACATCGAGTCAGGGCAAATGTGCGAGCCCATAAAGCGATCAAAGAATTATGTCGCCACCGCGATCGTTCTTTCGCTTTCTCGACACCTGCTTCCTTGATCGATCCAGAGCATCCTCTTTCGCCGCGGGATCATTCTCGATCAGCAGCGACGATTTGCCCTCCCTTCGATCGTGAGTTACCGAGAGCACGTCTCCCTCTTTGACGCCCTCCGGCAGCAGCCATTCCGGAATGGGCGTGACGCTTCGCCCATCAACTTCGATTGACGCCGAGCCGTCCTCGATCACATCAACGATCCACGTGTGCCTCGAATGTTTCCTCATCAATTCTCCAGTGAAGCTCGATTTCTTCTTCTGTTCTAGAGTATCACGTGGCATGTCGTATGCGCCATTCTGCGCCTCTTGATGGCACCACACGCCAGGCAACCTTTCGTGAGAGACAAGTTATGCAGAGCGACTCGGGTCACACGACCTCCGTCTGGATGGGCACCACTGAAGTTCCGCAGTTCCAACCGCTGACACAGGATGTGCGCGCGAATGTGTGTGTCATCGGAGCCGGAATAGCGGGAATGACCACTGCGTATCTCCTCGCTCGCGCTGGCCGAGCCGTGGTGTTGATCGACGATGGTCCGATCGGTGGCGGTGAGACCGGCCGTACCACCGCGCATCTTACGGCGGCGCTCGATGACCGTTACTACAATATCGCCAAAATCCATGGTGAAGACGGAGCCCGGCTCGCCGCGGAGAGTCACATGTCCGCCATTCATCGCATCGAGACGATCGCTTCGATGGAGGACATCGATTGCGACTTCGAGCGTGTCGAAGGCTACCTCTTCCTCGGCGGTGACAGCACTCGCAACGAGCTGGAGCAGGAGCTGGAGGCGACTCATCGCGCGGGAATCAACGACACCCAACTCGTTGACCGCATTCCTTTCAGCTTCTGGAACAGTGGTCCGGCTCTCCGTTTCCCGCGGCAGGCGACTTTCCATCCGCTCAAGTACCTCAAAGGTCTGGCGCGCGCGATTCTTCGCGACGGCGGAAAAATTTATTCCGGCGTTCACGCCGAGAAGATCGAGGACGGCGAGCCCGCAAAAGTCACGACAAGTAAAGGATTCGTCATCAGCGCGGACAACGTAGTCGTTTGCACCAACACACCCGTCAACGATTGGCTCATCATCCATAGCAAGCAGTCCGCCTATCGCACCTACGTTCTTGCGGCGCGTGTCCCGCGCGGCCCCGTCCCGCACGGATTGTATTGGGACACGCCCGACCCTTACCACTACGTTCGCTTGCAGCGCGCCGAGGACAGCTCGGGCGAGGATCTCGACTACGAGTACCTGATCGTGGGCGGAGAAGATCACAAGACCGGGCAGGCAAATGACATGGCCGAACGGTTCACCCGCCTCGAGCAGTGGACGCGCGAGCGCTTTCCAATGATCGAGCGCGTCGAGTACCGGTGGTCGGGCCAGGTCATGGAGCCCGTCGACTACATGGCCTACATCGGGAAAAATCCCGGCGGCGATGAGCACATCTACATCGCGACGGGAGATTCCGGAAACGGAATGACCCACGGCACTATCGCGGGCATCATTCTGAACGAGCTGGTTCAGGGACGAAAGCATCAGTGGGCCAAGCTTTACGATCCCTCGCGCGTCAAGTTCCGCGCAACGCCGGAGTACGTCAAGGAAAACGCAAACGTCGCCGAGCAATACAAGGACTGGTTCACTGGCGGGGATGTTTCCGATTTCGAATCGATCAAGCCGGGCGAGGGAGCAGTAGTCGGACGCGGGCGCGGCAAGATCGCTGCGTATCGTGACGAGCGTGGCGGCCTACACCAGCACTCGGCGGTGTGTACGCATCTTTACTGCATCGTCAATTGGAACGACACGGAAAAAACGTGGGATTGCCCATGTCACGGATCACGCTTCGATCCCTACGGAAACGTGGTCAATGGGCCGGCTATCGTCGGGCTTTCTCCGGTTGGCTCGGAGCAGAAGAAGCAGAAGGAGAAGAAGAAGGCTCCGGCGAAGAAGGCCGGAGCAAAGCGGTAACGGAGTGAGTCTTTCCGTCATCGACAAGCGAGATCGCCTCGCCCACTGACTGACCATCCACTACGAGCTCTGCTCGGCCGCGCTGTACACCGTCAGGGTTGCGCACCGTTATCGAGTAGGTCGCGGACCTGTACCTGTACTCGAGCGAGAACTCCTTCCAGTCCGAGGGAATACAAGGCTCGATGAACAGCCGCTCACCACGCTGCTGAAAGCCGAGTATCGCTTCGACCGCGATTCGATAGATCCAGCTCGCCGAACCCGTATACCACGTCCACCCTCCTCGGCCAAGATGGCCTTTCGCAGTGTAGACATCGGCCGCGACTACATAGGGCTCGACCTTGTAGATCTCGACACCTTTGACGCTGTCGGCATGTGTGATCGGGTTGAGCATCTGGAACAGCTCGAACGCATGATTCCCTTCGCCCTGTAACGCGGTTGCAAGCACCGCCCAAAGCGCTGCGTGGGTGTACTGCGCACCGTTCTCGCGGACGCCGGGCAGGTAGCCCTGGATGTAGCCCGGATCGTGAGTCGTTTTGTCGAACGGAGGCGTAAGCAGCATGATCAACCGCGCATCGTCGCGCACCAGATACTTGTTGAGGGACTGCATCGCCTGACGGGTACGATCGGCGTTGCCCGCGCCGGAGATGATGCTCCAGCTCTGTGCGATCGAATCGATCTTGCATTCGTCGCTCGTGCGTGAGCCCAACGGCGAGCCATCGTCGAAGTACGCGCGGCGATACCATTCTCCATCCCAGGCCGATCGCTCGACTGCCTCGGAGTATTCATTGGCCTTCGCCAGCAGCTCGTCGCGCACCGCGGTGTCTTTCCTCGCGTTGGCGTGCGTCGCGAACCTCCGCAGAGTGGCGATGAGGAACCATGCCAGCCAGACACTCTCTCCCTTTCCTTCGATCCCCACGCGATTCATTCCGTCGTTCCAGTCACCACTTCCGATGAGAGGAAGTCCGTGAGGGCCCTTCGTGCA